>JAODGV010000094.1 GCA_025464425.1 Methanosarcinales archaeon
TTACTCTACACCATTACCCGTGATAACGAACTCGCATGAGATGTCTTCGGGCATAGAGCGGTGCTTCTTTATCGTTGCTCTGCGTTTGCCACTGCCTTCAGGCAGTTTCTCGAGCTGGATTATCACCTTCGACAGGTGCTCCAGTGCGTAGCCACCCGAAGGACGGAATTTACCCTCGTACTCTATGTCCGCATAGACCTGATTCGTGATGATGACAGCGAGCTCATATCTACGAGCGAGCATCAATAGCTGCTCTATCTGGTTCGCCAGTACCCGCCTGAGATATATACTGCGTTCATCGTCAAGTTCCAGCCGGTAGAATAACGTTGCAGAATCTAATATCACGAGTGCGATATCCTTATACTCCTCTATCACCTGTTGCACCTCGTTTATGCATGCAGTCTGCTGCTCGAAGTTCTGTGGCTCGTATATCAATATCCGGCGCGCTATGCTCTCGATCTCATCGCCCTTATCCCTGCCCCTCACGATCTGTATGAATCGTTCGGGCGAGAAGCCCTCACTGTCTATATAAATCACCCTCTTGCCACTTATCGCACATTCTATCGCGGTTTGAAGACATATGTTCGTCTTGCCACTGCCCGCTTCGCCGTATAGCTGGGTCACCGTCCCTGACTCGAACCCTCCACCCAGTAGCTCATCAATACTACGGCATCCACTCGTATATCTCGCTGGTAATTGCATTATCATTATTTGATCCATTCCTTCAATTTATCCACCAGTATTGGTGCAAGTTCGGTACGATTCGCAACGGTAACCTCGATAATCTCGAACTCGCGCTTCACGCGCTTCACCAGTTTATGTTGTGATGCGAAATGAACAGAGACGAGCATCGGTTTATCGCTCGCTATCGCTCGTTCCACAGCGCCTGTGAACCGTTTCGACCGCAATTCCATTGGACCTATCTCGTCTATAACGATTATATCAGCATGAGCCACAGCATTCAGTATCGCGTTAGCACCAATGCTATCCAGATCAGCGAGATTTACGGTGTATCTGCCCACCTTCGTGGTGCCATGCTGATGGATATGTGCTAAAATACCGCGCTTACCGGTACTTATATCCTCAATAGAGAAACCAACCCGCACACCACCTTCACGAATATCCGCAGTGAGCATCCCGCCCGCTTCGGATTTTAAAACCCTTACAACTTCCCTTATGATTGTGGACTTACCCACACCCGGCTTGCCTGTGAGTCCTATCCTCGCTATCGTCATCAATTACTATAAATGGTAGTTAAAAATGAGAGATTGTAGCTTTTATCTCCTCCAGTGCTTCAACCACCTTCTCGTTCTGAGCTTTCGTACCAACCGTTATCCTGATCAAAGAATCTCCGGCACCACGGAACGACGAGCAGTCCCTGACCACTATACCCTTTCGCAGCAGTGCTTCATAAACGGTACGGGCGCTCGCAGGAGAGACATCAACGAGTACGAAATTGGCATCAGAGGGCATAACCCTGAATAGTGGTCGCAAATGCTCGATCAGGTACTCTCTACCCGCCCGGACCAGCTCGACCGTCTCACGCAGATGCTCCTTATCGCGTAATGCCGCTATCGCTGCCGCTATCGCGATGCTATTGACCGAGAAAGGCATTGCAACGCGTCTGTAAACATCTGCGAGCCATGTGGGCACCACCGCATACCCCACCCGCAGCCCGGCGAGCGCAAACGCTTTTGAAAACGTGCGTAATACCACTATGTTGCTATCATCATCCACAAGCTTCACCATCGATCGCGATGCGAATTCCGCATAAGCTTCATCCACAACCACCACTGATTCCGGCGCTATCGCTGCTATCTCATGCAATTCCGCTTCTGTCAGGCTGTTCCCCGAGGGATTGTTCGGGGAGGAGAGGAATATCATCCTCGTCCTGTCGTTACAGACCGATGCCATCGCGTCCAGAGGTACACTGAAGTCTCTCTTCCTCTGCACGTATCTGGGCGTGCCACCCGCTATCTTTATGAGCGATTCGTAGAGTGCGAATGTGGGGATCGGTATCAATCCTTCGTCTCCCGCATCTATGAATATCTTCACCAGTGTATCAAGAACGCCATCAATGCCCGCACCTATGACTATTCTATCCACATCCACGTCAAGATACGCAGCAATCGCATGCCTGAGCTCAGATTCCGCACCTGACCATGGATATTTACTCATGTCCAGCACACCTCGCGCTATACCTTCTAATATTGTGGTCTTCACCTTCTCACTGGTGCCCAGGGGATTCTCATTTGAACTCAACTTTATAGCACCCGCCACAAATTCACCGGGCTTATATTCCTCCAGATCCCTCACCGCTGCACGAATTCGTATCATTCTAACCCCACATTTCCTTGTAGATACAGTTTTAACAATTTTATTATCAACCGGCGTCTTCTCTCTTGAAGCATGGGTAAAGTATATCTTGTAGGAGCGGGTCCGGGTGATCCTGAGTTACTGAGTTTGAAAGCTTACAGACTGATAAGAGATGCGGATGTGCTTCTTGTGGATAACCTGGTGCTGGGGGTCAAGCGAATGATACCAGAGGGCAAAAAGGTCATAGATATCGGTAAGACCGCCACCGCGCATAAATACTCGCAGGCGGAGATAAACGAGCTTATGGTAGAGTTAGCATCGCGTTACGAAACTGTGGTACGATTGAAGGGTGGTGACCCATTCGTATTTGGTAGAGGTGGTGAGGAGGCGTTATACCTCAAGGAGCATGGCGTTGAGTTCGAGATAGTACCGGGAATCACCTCCGCGATCGCTGTACCCGCATCGTTCTCCATTCCGTTATCATATCGTGGTGTATCGTCCTCCATCACCATCATTACCGGGCACGAGATGGAGGATAAAGAAGAGAACCTCAACTGGGGTGCGATCGCTTCATTAAAAGGTACGCTCGTCATACTGATGGGTGTCGGTAATCTCGGTAAGAACGTAGAGGAACTACTGAGTCATGGCTTGCATGCAGATACGCCGGTAGCTATACTCGAAAATGGATTTACACCTGATGCACGAATAGTAACCGGAACGCTCGGCAATATCGTGACCGTGGCGAAGCGAGAGGGTGTAAAGCCACCTGCAATCATAGTGGTCGGGGATGTTGTAAGGCTGAGAGCCAAGTTGAGTGAATAATCACATTATCATTATTATTATCCACGTCTGAGTACCGCTATATACCGTTTCAAACTCTTATGTACCCGGTACTCATGTCGTTCTGTGATTACAAACCCATAATCTCTTAACGAGCGATACAAAACAGGCGAATTGAATACGACAACGGCTTTTCTGCCTCGTTTCAGTATCCGTGAGATCTCACCCGAAGCCTCTTCAAACAGGTGTTCCGCATTGATACCACCTGCGACCGGCGATGCGCGCCCATATGGCAGGTCAGAGACGACCGCATCTATACTATCGTCCTTCAGCGGTATTCTGGTAGCATCTGCGAGTACTAAATGCGCATTCAGGCGATAAAAATCCATATTCTGTGCTGTACCACGTAGCATCTTCTCCTGTATATCCATTCCCACGGGCATAGCACCCACCATACCCGCTTCTATCAGTATCCCACCGGTGCCACAGAAGGGGTCAATAAGGAACTCGCCGGGCTTCACTTCGCTCAGATTCACAATAGCCCGGGCAAACTTCGGCATTATCCCACCGGGTGCGAAGAAAGGGCGCATATGCGGGCGCCTCAGTTCAAACTGGTGCTTATCTATATTGTGAAGTAGCAGTGTGAGAAAGCACTTATGCGCTACGAACAGCACCACGAAAGTATACTTCGGCGCGGTCAGGTCAACATTATACCCCTTTCTCTTTATTATCGCACCTGCTATTCGCTCTATATCCATGGACTTTGCTCTCGTTTCTGTGTTACATGCCTTACTTACTCGAACCGCAAAAGTATCACCGATCTGCATGATCTTATCCAGTTCTACATCCTTCAATAGCCGCTCCACATCATCTCCACTGGAGATGCTCAGTATCTCATAGATGTGATGCGTCATGCCCAGCCGTCTGGCGATTGCTGCTATGTCCGTTCTTGAAGCCGGAGATGTTTCCACTACCAGTATGCCTCCTGTATGCAACTTCACTTTATACTTGAGGTTATAAGCACGGAGACATGCGAGAACCTCAGCCGCAGGTAATGTCTCATGCTCACCTGAGAGTTTGAAAGCGAGCAGCATCGGTAAAATCAGGTTGTTTTCGTCAATCATCAATGGTATATAAACATGTTAACATGTTATATCCAGATATTAAGAGATAGAAAAATACGATGGAACTGGATAAGAGCGAACTGGACGAGATAGTGAAGGCAGCAGAGGACGAAGTGATAGAGTATCTCAGTGAACTGGTGCGGATACCCACGTTTGTACCGCCGGGCGAGCATTATGAAGAGATAGTGGATTTACTCATACCATACCTGAGAGAATCAGGTTTCCGCTGTGAGCGGATAGTGGTGCCTGAGGAGGTTGTAGAACGGATGAAAGAAGATGTAGCAGGTTTGAACGGTAAGCGTGTTAATCTTATTGCAACCAGGGAAAGAGAGGGTGGCAATAAGCCGCTTCTGGATATATATACCCACCTGGATGTCGTACCCGCGGGCGAGGCGTGGCACACACACCCCTACACCATGGTACGGAAAGGCGACAGGCTATACGGACGTGGCGTTGCAGATTCAAAAGGCAGTGTTGCCGCTCTCCTGATGGCGCTTCGCATAATGAAGGAGCAGGGAATCGCGTGCAGGTATAACCTCCGTGTGGCATTGACCACAGACGAAGAGATAGGTATGTACTCAGGCTTATGCTATTTCGCGGATAACGGGCTTCTGCGTGGCAAATACATGCTCTGTATGGACGGTGACAATGAAGGCATATGTGTGGCAACCAATGGAGTGATGAACTGGGAGATAGTCGTGAATGGCAAAGCATGCCACAGTTCCACACCTTTCCTGGGCATTAATGCGATAGAGAAGGCGAAGCTTGTTATGGATGCTTTAGAGCAGTTGAAAGAGCGAGTAGAGCGCAGGGAGTCGAAAGTACCATGCAGCCCCACAATGACACGCGTAACAGGTCAGAAGCACATAAAACCCATATTCAACCTGACAATGATATCGGGTGGTGTAAAGGAGAACATAATACCACCGAGTTGTGTGTTGCGAGGTGATCGCCGCTACATACCGGAGGAGAACGAGCGGGATGTGGTGCATGAGTTTGAAACCGCTCTTGAGCCTTTAAGATCCGAGCTCGAGCTCGAAGTACACTGTTATCCGGGTTACCCACCGATGCACACCGATCCGGAAGAGGAATGGGTGAAGGAGGTTCAGACCGCGGCTTCGGCTGCTTTTGGCGTTCATAAGCCGATAACGGGCGTACAGGGCGGTCTGGATGTCGCCTATGCGGTACAGAAGACCGGGCAGCCCGTATGTGCTTTTGGTGTCGGCAGTTCGATGGAGAGCAATGCACACAGCGCAAACGAGAATATAAGAATAGAGGATTTGACGAATTATGTTAAGTTCCTCGTTATGCTACTCCGGGACATGTGATGAAGCTGTACCGATTCTGCTCAGGGTCTATATGCAAACTATTCGCTGGCGGCTTGCATGGTGATGAGGGTTTATATACCGCATCTGTACTGGAGATACTGGCGGAGGAAGCGGATATGGCGTATGATGCCGATATAATAATAGCACCAGCAATCACCACAGGTACGCGGTACATTAGCGTGCTCTCAGAGGCGTATTACCACACTGTGGAAGGTATGATCCTCACAGGACTGATAAAGCGTTACAAACCACGTTTCTATTTCGAACTGCATGCATATAGCGAGAAATCATACGCACGACTGACCAATCCCGACCGCGAGAAGATAGAGGGGGTACCACCATTTGTGGATCTCGGAAACCATGTCCTTATAGGCTCGATCGCGCCGATACTGAGGGATGCGTTATTCAGCACCGAGGATTTCTGCCTGACGATCGAACTGCCGAACTGGGAACTTCAGGCGATTACAGAGGCGGTACTGGAGATTTTACAGCCCGGGCTGCGGTGCAGAACGAGGACAGAGCTGCTGGCACAACTGAGGGAAATGTATCCCGACGCGCTGGAGCGAGCGGAGAAGCTATTTTACCATTTTTATCGTGCCACCGCATCCGAACTCGAACCTTTTTAATTTTAACTTAACTGCTCAATATTCAGTGGACTTTAATCCAGATTCAAAACTCCAGCTCCAGTAAAATCAATGTAAATCCGTGTCTTTAAAGGATGTTATACCTTATGTTTATGTATAAACACAGGAAATGGTTGAGAAGATACTGCAGGTAGCACTGGACATGGTAGAACTGGACAGGGCGATAGGAATAGGCAGGGAATGCATAGAAGGCGGTGCCGACTGGCTGGAAGCCGGGACACCACTGATAAAGAGCGAGGGTATGCAGGCAGTAAGGGCATTGCGCGATGTTTTCCATGATACGCCGATCGTAGCGGATATGAAGACCATGGATACCGGTGCGATCGAGGTGGAGATGGCGGCGAAATCCGGTGCTTCCGTGGTATCCATACTCGGACTCGCCGATGATGCCACCATTCGTGAGGGTGTAGAATCGGCACATAAATACGGGGTCAGTATCATGGTGGACATAATGAACACAGCAGCTCCGGTGAAACGGTCAGAAGAGTTACAGGCGATGGGTGTCGATTATATCTGTGTCCATGTGGGTATAGATCAGCAGATGCGAGGCGTTGATACCCTCAGCCTGCTGGAGAAGGTAGCGAAATCAGTAGATGTGCCCCTGGCTGTTGCTGGTGGTATTGATGCAGCAATGGCATCAGAAGCTGTGAGTCTCGGCGCCGATATAATAATTGTCGGTGGCAATATAACGAGGTCAGCGAATGTGAAGGACTCAACGCAGAGGATAAAACGGGCTATGAGCTCCGTAGAGGTGCCTGAGGAGAAGCGGAAGAGCAGGGATGATGAAATATTTGAGCTATTCATGCAGGTCTCTACCCCGAATATATCCGATGCCATGCACCGTAAAGGCGTACTTAAGGGCATAAAACCTCTATTTGAGGGTATAAAGCTCGTCGGTAAGGCTGTCACGGTACAGACCTTCGAAGGTGACTGGGCGAAGCCGGTGGAGGCTACGGAGACCGCGAAACCGGGCGAGGTCATCGTCGTCTATGCCGGCTCGAAAGAAGTTGCAATCTGGGGTGAACTCGCATCGTGGAGCTGTAAACAGAAGGGTATTGCGGGCATCGTCATTGATGGCGCGGTCAGGGATGTGGATGAGATAAAGCGTATAAGATTCCCGGTCTTCGCACGGTCTGTGGTACCCGATGCGGGCGAGCCAAAGGGCTTTGGCGAACTGAATGCGGAGATAAAATGCGGTGGCGAGTATGTTCGACCCGGTGACTGGATAATAGGAGATGATAACGGTGTGGTGGTGGTGCCAAAGGAACGCGCTTATGAGATAGCGAGGCGTGCGAAGGAGGTATGGAAGAACGAGGAGCGAGTGCGGGAGGAGATAAAACGCGGTAAGACGCTGTCTCAGGTGCTTGATCTCTATCGATGGGAGAAGAAATAGTTACAGCGCCCGGCAATTTATGGATTATGGATTTTCCACTTTACATGCAAATCCAGAACCACATGATATTTTCGGGGTGCAACCGAGCGCAAAATTCTCGCATCTTCTAATTCTATACTCAATGAATCACCGAAAGTGGAAGAGATTATATCTCTTACCCTTTCTAAGGGCGCTCTAAATAAATCATCACCTTTCCTGCCAAAAGAAACGTCGTAATAGTGTATAACGCCCCCTGCGTCTATTTTCAGAGCTCTTACCGCCAGCGGCAGGAAAGAACATGCATGTTCGGGCAATGGCATGATTACACGGTCAGCAACACCTTCTAACCGCTTCAGTTCTTCACTCGCATCCCCAAGGATGGGTATCACCCGCCCGTCCACATTGTTCAATGCCACATTCTCCTTCATATATTCATATGCGTGCGGATTCACGTCAATGGAATAAATCTTTGTCTGGGGCTGGAATTTTGCTATGATAATGGAGAAACAGCCTGCACCCGAGAACGTGTTTATTATTGTCTCCGCGGGTGAAACTTTCCGTGCGATTCGCATTCGCTCGTAAGATAGCCGTGGTGAGAAGAAGACCTGCCTGAGGTCTACTTTGAAGATGCAGCCGCTCTCTCTATGCGTGGTCTCCAGGTTATCATCACCCCATATTATATGTAGTTCCCTCGTCCGGTAGAGTTCATGAGTACGGGCATAAAGAGCGACAGTAGCGATAGTTCTCACCCGGGGATGAATCTCATGAAGCGCTTCTGCGATAATATCCATCTTTGATTCTAATTCTGGATGACTTTTTATGACGATAATATCACCAATGATGTCATATGATTTTATCAGCTTATTTAAGTCGTTTTCATCTAATATCCACTTTAAAGCTTCTTTTAGCTTCATCGCCATCCACATCCCTATAAATTTAGCTATGGCTATATCAATATGTGAGGGATACATGCATAGCATAGGTGATGTGGAATTAGGGCGTGTACCGGTTATAGCTGCTGTGCTGACGCACCTATCGAGAGATGCAGTGGCACGAGCAAATGCGAATGGGGCAGACGTAATAGAATTGAGGATAGACCTTCTAAATGCGGAAGAACGGGACGAGGCGAAAATAAAAAGGTTCCTTAAAGGTGTTAATATGCCTGTAATTCTCACGAACAGGAGCAAAGAGGAGGGTGGTTCTTTCACTGGCACGGAGGCTGAGCGAATCGAGATGCTACGTGGTATTACTGCAACCGGGCTGGTGGATGCGGTTGATATTGAGTTTAATGCAGAGGGCAAGGAGGAAGTGATAGAGCAAGCGAAGCGGATGAATATCCAGGTTATCGTTTCGCTACACGATTTCAGCGGTATGCCCGCTCAGGATGATATACTGAAGATTATAGAAGCTATGTACAGTGCTGGAGCCGGTATAGCCAAGGTTGCAGTGACGCCGAGAAATCGGCTCGAATCGCTGAATCTACTTCAAATAACAGAGCAGGTATCGAGCGAAGGTCATGCTTTGATCGCTATCGGGATGGGTGACTGGGGTCGGCATCTGCGTGTAATAGCACCTTTATACGGTTCGGTTCTTACCTACGGGTACATAGAAGATGGGGCTGTGGCACCCGGGCAGTTCAGCGTTGCCGAATTGAGTGAGATGCTATCGAGGTTAAAGCCTTCGGGCAAGTGATGTGATGGATTCTATATTACGAATCCCGCGAAAGCCCAGTATCCTGCCTATCTTATCACGATAGTGGCGCTCCACTTTCACACCCTCGCGCTCAAGCCTCGCGGTCAATCGCCTGTTCAGCTTCTTACCTGCTCTGTCATAATCTGTGAGTATCGTAACGCGCCTGTATCTCTTCATAAGATACTCCACGAAGCTCGTATAGTTGTACCCCACCGAATATATCTCTATGTTTGTGGTAACACCCAGTTCTTCCAGCGCTTCACGGTCATGCACACCCTCCACAACTATCGCATCCACGGAGCCATCCATCTCATGTATCACTTCACACAGCTCGATATAAGCTTCGCAGTCCTTCGCTCGCTTTGCGCGGTTCTGTGATATCATATGATGTAATGTAACCACCAAAATTTTATTTCTTATCGTCATAAAAGAATCTATGTATGGTGAGCGGCGATGGAAGAATGGAACGTATTGGTGGTATCGGAAAGTAACAAGGAGCATGAGCTGTTAGAGGAACTGGAGGAGGATGGTGAATTTGAACCTTCCGGCTTCAGGGATGTACTGATAGGATACGTTTATGATATTGGTGTGTTCCTGGATGATGCAGAGGCGAAGAAGTACAGGCACTTGAGCAGGGTTGTGCCTATTGACGATTCATTTTTCGTCTCGCCCGATAATGTAATAGAGATACTGAAGCGGCGAATAGAGAGATACGTGGACGAATTCGAGCCTGGGGACACCTTCGGGTTCCGTGTAGAGCGGCGGGGAATGAAGGATAAGATCTCCAGCCAGGCGGTGGAACGCGAGGTTGGGGGGTACTTCTATGATCTCCTGGAGAAGATACACGGTCGTAAGCCGAAGGTGAATCTCAAGAACCCGGACAAACTGATAGCGATTGAGATAGTGGGTAACAGATGCGGGTTTGGGTTCATAACGAAAGAGATGAGGAAGAAGTACAGTGTGATAAAGATAAAATGACTGCATGAAGAACAAATGACTGCATGAAGAACACCCATAGGGGGTACAATATGTATGTCGGATTGGATGTTAAAACCATGGTGGAGGATTATT
>JAODGV010000095.1:0-7999 GCA_025464425.1 Methanosarcinales archaeon
TCGTGGGTTCAAATCCCACCAGCGGCTTTTATGAAGAGCGTTCTGGATAGAAATAACTTCAGCGAATGGTACAATGAGATACTGAAACGAGCAGAGATACTGGATGTCCGGTATCCAGTGAAGGGTGTTTATGTCTGGTATCCCTATGGACTCAAGCTCAGGAATCTGATTTATGGCATTCTCCGTGCACTGATGGATGAAGAGCATGAGGAGGTGCTCTTCCCGCTTCTCATACGAAGAGACGAGCTATTGAAGGAGAAGGAGCACATAAAAGGGTTTGAAGAGGAGGTTTTCTGGGTCACTCATGGCGGTACTACGGAACTGGATGTCCCGCTTGCTCTACGTCCCACGTCAGAAACGGCGATGTACCCTATATTTAAGGTCTGGATACGCTCGCATCGAGACCTGCCCATACGTGTATATCAGATTGTCAACACCTTCAGATACGAGACGAAACATACGCGACCACTGATACGGTTACGCGAGATAACATCCTTTAAAGAGGCGCATACCGCACATGCGAGTAGAGTGGAAGCGGAAGAGCAGATAACGAAGGCTATCGCTATATACCGTAATTTCTTCGACCGGCTTGCTATCCCTTATGTGATAACGAAGCGCCCGGAATGGGATAAATTCCCGGGGGCTGAGTACACCATCGCTTTTGATACGCTCATGCCGGATGGCAGGACGATGCAGATCGCAACGCTACATATGCTCGGTGAGAACTTCGCTCATACCTTTGATATCCGGTATGAAGCTGAGGATGGCTCCTCTAAGTTCGTCAATCAGACGTGTTATGGCATATCCGAGAGATGCGTGGCTGCGGTCATCGCCGTACATGGTGACGATCACGGGCTGGTCTTACCGCCACCGGTGGCGCCCATACAGGCGGTCATCGTGCCCATCATATTCACCTCCGGTGCGGATAAGCGAGCAGAGGAGGTGAAAGAAGCATGTAATGCCCTTTATCATGAGTTGAAAGGTGCGGGTATAAGAGTATTCCTGGATGATTCGCCCGATAGACCGGGTGCCAAGTACTACTACTGGGAGATGAAAGGTGTACCACTCAGGATAGAACTGGGTCCACGCGATCTGGCTAACGATAGCTGCACATTCGTACGTCGTGACAATTTCGTGAAGTGGCGCGTACCACTTACCACAGCTGTGCCCGAGCTCATAAAGACGCTGGACGATATACAGTATAGTCTACATGCACGGGCGAGGGAGAAATTGAAGATCAGAGTGAGCGATGCTGCGGAGCTGAAGAACGCGATAGACGGTATCGTAGCTCTACCGCTGTGTGACCGCGAGAGATGTGGTAAGGAACTGGAGGAGACTATCGGTGCGAGCGTACTGGGAGAAGTGCTGTACGGAGCGCCCCGGACTTTCGGAAAGGAATGCGTCATCTGTGCACGCGAAGCTAAAGATGTACTGGTTGCACGTACCTATTGAATATAAAACTATTTGATGCGGTGAAAAGAGAAAAGTTTAAAATGGCATGGCAGAAATCATCACCCGATGAGCCGCAGTAAGCTCACTCGTGGAGTCCGCTATATAAAGGATGTGATAAAGAACGTCCATAATGTGAAGGATAGTGAGTTTCAACAATTCTATGAGGATCTCTTCGATGCGGATTGTATAATCCTTGTCGGTGAGGGCAGGTCTCAGAGCGCACTATACATAGGCATGGGGCAGATGGATAAGGTGGTACGGACAATGGTTGACATAGATTTCCCGGGCAGGAACATACTTGAGGCTGCGCCTGTACTCGAGAAGAAACACGATAAAATAGTGCTACTCGTCAATTCAGGAAGCGGTGAAACCACGACACCAAAGATAGTGGTCAGGCAACTCACGGAGTACATAGAGCGTACGGGCACGTCGAAATTCACCATTGACGCGGTCGTCTCCAATCCAAACTCATCAATAGGGCGGATAGGTGAGAAAGAATATGGCAATATTGTGGAGCTGAAAGGCAGGGGAAAAAGGTCGAATTCGACCAATGCGTTCCTCAAACACGGCATAATGAATGATATTTACGAGCTGGGTTCCTTATTACTCTTCCAGAAGACGAAGGAGGCGATAAACGAGCATGCCGATTACAATACTGTATTCGATAAGATAGATGAGGAATCGAAGGTGATAACGAAGATAGTGAAAGATTTTGTCAATTCGGATATTTACCGGGATGTGATCGACAAGCTGGAGACAAGGAGCAGAATCACACTCGGTGGGCTGGGTCCCGCAAGAAACGTGGCTAAGATGACTGCGATACGATTACAGCATGTTAAGAGGGCAATCGGAGACGAAGCGTACTTATCCGGTCCTTTTGCACCGAGACCGCGAGCCGGTGATATATTATTCCTGATTTCATGGTCTGGTGAGACCGAACCGCTTTTAGAGTGGCGGAATGAGCATGAGAAATTCGGTGGCTACGTATATTCTATCGTTGGCAACGAATCCATACTATCACAGGAGACAAAGAGCTTCATCATCCCGTCATCGCCTGTTGAGTTCTATGAACGCGCTACGTTCGCGCTCAGTCCCTTACCCCTCCATCTCGTCGAGCGATTGAACCAGCGGGGACTGAAATTACCGGAGTATATCATGGAATGGTGGCATTCCGTAAATCAGTAATTGCCCTTTTTATCTTCTACCTCAACATTAATTAATGGTAGAAGTGAGATGTTCGAGCGGCTGAAGAAGAAGCTACGATCGTTTACCAGTACAGTAACGAAGACGATCGAGGAGAAGATAGTGGAGAAGGGTAAAGCCGCTATCAGTGGTGAGACGATACTGGATGAAAAGGACGTGAATGCGCCACTCGAAGAGCTGGAGCTCGCTCTACTGGAGAGTGACACCGCACTATCGGTGGTGGAGGAGCTTATTCCTCGTGTGAAGGCGAATTTAATAGGTAAGAAAATAAATAGAGGTGCAAACACAGAGGAGATAGTGACAGATGCGTTGAAAGAAGCATTGCTGGAGATATTATCATGTAATAATTTTGATTTTGATGAGTTCATCGAATCGAGAGAGAAACCCGTGAATATAACATTTGTCGGTATAAATGGAACAGGCAAGACAACGACGATAGCGAAGGTAGCGAAGAGGTTGCTCGATGCCGGACATTCGGTCGTAATTGCATCTGCCGATACATATCGGGCTGGTGCTGCTGAGCAGATAGAGGAACATGCCTCCCGGCTGGGTGTGAAGGTGATAAAGCATCAGTATGGTGCGGATCCAGCAGCTGTGGTCTATGATGCGGTGAAATATGCGAAAGCGAACCATAAAGAGGTGGTTCTCGCAGATACTGCGGGGCGGATGCATACTTCGGTGAATCTTATGGAGCAACTGAAGAAGATATGCCGTGTGACGAAGCCGGACCTGGTGCTATTTGTGGATGAAGCGATTGCGGGAAATGACGCGGTAGAGCGAGCAAAGAGATTTGATGAACTCATCGGTATTGACGCTTCCATACTGACGAAGGTGGATATGGACGTTAAAGGCGGAGCTGCTATCTCCATTGCTTATTCTACTTCAAAACCAATAATATTCATGGGTACGGGTCAGGGTTATGACGACCTGGAGAAGTTTGATCCGGCTAAATTTGTAGAGCGGTTGATAGGATAGGAATAGGGGTGAGGATGAGATGACACCGGAAGAATACAGGACTCTGGTATTGAAATTGATAGCTAAGGAGGATGTAAGGACACTGCTGGGGCTTGTATATCTATTGAAGGAGTATTCTTCAGAGGATGCACTTATAAGGAACTTCAGCGCTATACATGGCGATGGTGAGTGCAGACTGCAATTGCGGGCTCTGAGACGGCGGAGGATACTGGGTCGGGGACCATTTGACGAGTACATACCCCGGCAGGGCTATGAGTCTGTCTTTGATGAGATTGTCTCAGACTTTATACCGGATTCTCCACCGATATCTGAATATCTCGCGGATGCGATAAAGAGCGGGGACGAAGCGGCGATAAAGATGATTGAGTTGCTCCTGAAACTGACCATACATGGTATTGCCGGTTACACTCAGTACAGACTGCTGGAGGAGGAGATATCAGAACAGTTCTCTTCTTCTGTCTTCCATGAGCTGGAGCAGCGATTCATAGCCGATAAGCTCTGTGTTTACGGTGAGAGGCGGGGGCATGAATTCCTGGCTCTTTACAATCAGAGCGAGGAAGAGCTCGAACGTGCCAGGGAGATATTGAAGGATAAGAGGCGGAAAGAACTCTTCCAGATGCCGGTTGTGAAGATGGTGGATGATGCAATCAGATTACTCGCTGGTTTATCGAAACGTGAGCCGAAGGAGTGGAAGGAGATCGCTGCTACCTGGGCGAAGATGCCGGAGAGCGATATAGAGAAGCTCAGTGGTTACTTCAGCGGTTTCAGGATGGACGATGATTTCCTGTTCATCACCGGTGATATGCTCATAGACCGTGATTCGCTATATTTCGTCATCACCGATAGAGTTACCAGGTATGACATAAGGGAATGGCGAACAGACCCTGTGGTGTTTATAGTGTCGGAACTGCCGGTATGGATAGAGAGAACCAGATTGAAACTGGTCTTCAACGATGCGTATCCGAAATTCTCAGACCGCAAGCTCGCTATCGCTGTCCCTGACGATATAGCATACGCGAACTTCAAACAGGGTCTGTTGACTCGATTCCTCGCACGGCTGGGCATTGACAGGATAGAAGCATTATCTTTATGAATGCCTGATCATTCGCTTATCCACAACACCTTCAGGGATCATCAACTCTACGCCGGTGGTGAAGCTCTTTATGCGCTCTATGAACTTCTTCTTCAATTTACCCACCAGTGCATGCTCCAGTACATCCTCTATCGTGAGTACCGGCACAACCTTCACCTTGTCCTTGTATTGCTCCTCAATGAGTACGTCATTGATATTCGACTGTGGAATAAGCACTTCCTTGATGCCAGCCTGCGCGGCTGCTTCTATCTTCTGTGTTATTCCACCCACGGGCAGCACATCGCCACGCACGGATAACGAGCCGGTCATTGCTATGCTCTGATCAACCGGGATATTCTCAAGCGAGGATATAACCGCGGTAGCAACGGAAATGCTCGCTGAATCACCTTCTACACCCTCATACGTGCCTACAAACTGGATATGGACATCCTTCTTGGATATGTCCTTGCCAGTGAATTTCTTGAATACGGCAGATACATTCTGTACCGCTTCCTGCGCTATCTCCTGCAATCTGCCGGTAGCAATAACCCTACCCTCCTCACGTGACTGCGCAGGTGTTACTTCTGCAATTATCGGCAGTACCACGCCGGTATCACCGACAACGGCAAGACCATTCACCCTGCCTATCTCATAACCTTCGGTCTTGAACAGCTTGTAATCCTTCCGCTGCTCCAGATATTCGTCTGCCACCTGCTGCTCAACCGATTTCGCCATCCTCTTCGCTCTCAGTACATGCTCGCCAGTGACATACTTCGCACCTTCCGCGCGTGCGATGTCGCCAGCAACACGCACCAGACCACCGAGATCCCTGAGGATGAGCGTGAGATGCCCTTTCCTGCCCGCACGTCTCCTCGCCTCCCTTATTATCTCCGCGATACCGCTCCTGTCGTAATGGGGTATCTTGCGGTCTTTCCTCACTTCCTGCGCGATGAACCTGACGAGCTTACGTCTGTTCTCTATTGTATCGTCCATCGTGTCCTTCATGTATATCTCATATCCGTTACCCTTGATCCTTGACCGAAGAGCGGGATGCATGCCTGCAATTGCATCCAGATTACCTGCGGCGACCATGATGAAATCACAGGGTACAGGCTCAGTCTTCACCATTGCACCGGAACTGCGCTCTGATTGACCGGTTATCGGATACTCCTTCTCCTGCATCGCGGTGAGCAGATTCTGCTGCGATTCTATTCTCAGTGTGTTTATCTCATCTATGAAGAGTACACCTTTGTGCGCTTTGTGAATGGCGCCCGGCTCCACCCTGTCATGTGCAGGTGTCTCCAGTCCACCGGACTGGTAAGGGTCATGCCTGACGTCACCGAGCAGAGCACCGGAGTGTGCACCCGTGGCATCAACGAATGGCGCAGTCTCACGCCCGTAATTGGATACCAGCAGCTTGGGTATCATCGCTTCTTCCCTCGGCATCATCCATCTGAATACCAGCAGGACAACAGCAGCGGCAATAACCGACCAGAAGAAGGTGCTTATGTCACCGCCCGGTCGTAGCGAATAGAAGAGACCGAGCCCCATGATGAGGAAGAACGTGAACATCAGGAAGAAATTCCGTGTCTGAATGCGTCTCTGCACCTCCTGCTTCTGTGCATCCACTATCTCTTTACCCTTACCCTTTGGTACAACCCTTATCTTCGGTGTGTTCTTATCCTCAGGATTAGGATACACGAGAATATCCTGTAGCTCCTCCTTCGGCAGTAGCTCCGCCATACCGCTTGCCAGCATTGACTTGCCTGTACCTGGAGTGCCAATGAGCATGACATGCCTCCTCTGCTTCGCTGCCTTCTTTATCACTTCCACTGCATGCTCCTGCCCCAGTACCTGATCCACAAGCAACTTCGGTACTTCTACCTCTTCCGTGGTCTGAACATCTATACCGGCAAGGAGATCTTCAATACCTACAAGCTCATTCTCTGACATCTTTATCTTTATTTCCCTAAACTATATTCCTAACTATATAATATATGCGAAAGATAAAAAATTATTGATTCAATGTCTACGCATGTTCAGGAATCCACCCACCAGTGCCGCAATCACTATGGGATAGAATACAGCCATGATGCCAAAAGCATCGCTCACCACACCAAGAATTATCCTCGAGGTGGACCCGAAGCCAAAGCCGGCGAACATCAGAACTCCAAAAGCCATTCCAAGCTGTGATGGTTCTATCTCCCTACTTATGGTACTCAGTATGGCGGGCAGTACAGCCGGAAATACCATTCCCGCAATAGCAAATGTCAGGATGCACCAGAACGGCGGCAGCAATGGTGCTACGAAGAATAGCGGTGCAATACTGAAGAACCCCACCGCCATTACGTTCCGTTCATCCACTATGTCAGAGAAATGCCCACCGATAAATTTACCTATTGCTCCACCACCCGTGAATACACACGCCAGAATAACTGCGAACTGAGGCGCTACTCCTTTAGCCTCGTTAAGGAATATGGGAATGAACGTTAAAGCACCACCTATTACAAAACCAAATAGACTCTCTATCAGGTATATCCGCATTACTCTTTCATTCCTCAATGATTGTAATATGAACAGCCTGAATGATGGCGGGTCACCGTTCGTATCGCTCAACCGTGAGTTCATCAGCATGAGAGTGATAAAGATCGCGGGAAAGACCCAGAATAGATATGCGAACCGCCAGTTGAAGTAATAGCTGATGATACCCGCGACAAGAGGTGCTGCTGCAAGTCCGGTACTGCCACCCACTTCATGCAGCCCAAATGCACTGCCTCGTCTGGCATGGAACGATCTGGAGATATAAGATAGTGCAGATGGGTGATACATGCTGAGTGAGAAGCCCATGCAGATGAAGACAATGGTAAGAACGAGGAACTCGTGCGAGATGAAGAGCATCAAGGTGAATATGGTGGTGCCGAAGAAACCGTAACATATCAGGTTCAGAGGGTGGTATCTGTCAGATAGGAAGCCTGCGATGATACTCCCAGTGCCCGTAGCCAGTGCGAAAGCAAAGGAAAGCAGACCCACGCAGGTGTTATTCAGATGGAATTCCACTTTTACAAGCGGCGATAGCGCCGGCAGTGTCGTAGCAAGGATATGCATAAGGGCATGTAAAAGTGTCAGGGCGAGCACCGACTGCTTACTGGTTTCTCTCACTATCATCCATTCTATTCCATTTATCTATTCCGGTAATCGTAATAAAAGAAGAAAGGGGAAAGGGGAGAATCATATGAAAGCACTGTTAAGCGTTTTGAACAAGGCGGGTATAGTAGAGCTGGCTAAACGCATGACTGA
>JAODGV010000095.1:8077-10769 GCA_025464425.1 Methanosarcinales archaeon
ATAGAGCTGATCGCAACGAATGGAACAGCCAGTGTGATATCGAAGCATGATCTGCCGGTGAGGCGTGTCTCTGATTTCACGGGTGTACCTGAGATGCTCGGTGGCAGGATAAAGACATTACATCCCGCAGTCCATTATGCAATAGCAACGGGCGAGATCGGGTTTGTGGTCGTCAATCTCATACCGCTCAGATCACTGGCAACCATGGATATTGGCGGTGTGGCTTTGATCCGGTCGGCGATGAAGAACGTTGAGAGGACTGCGGTGCTCGTCAATCCAGGAAGATACCAGTCCGTTATTGATGAGTTCGCAGCAAAAAAAGCGCTATCTCGCCGTACAAGACTGGAACTCGCGTGCGAAGCCTCGAAGTATATATGCGAGTATGACACAAAAATATATAAGATACTGAGCGATATGACATCATGATATTAAAGTTGGTGTGATAGAGTAAGAGTACCCACAAATACCTCTTCCGCCGGTCCTATAAGATATGCACCCTCATCCTTCAGCTCCACACGCAGGTCGCCACCCATTGTGTGCACGGTCACCGGCGCTTCAGGATTGATGAGCCCCAGCTCGTTCAATGCGAGCACAGAAGCGGTGGAACCCGTACCACATGATAGCGTCTCTCCAACACCTCGTTCAAACGTCCTCACACTTATCTCATTCTCTCCCGGGTGAGGCACCACAAAATCCACATTCGTCCTGTTTGGGAAAGCCGGATGCGACTCGATGCTCCTGCCCACAAAGTCCAGATCAAGCGCATCAAACGAGCGGACGATGATGACCGCATGGGGGTTACCAAGGTTGATCGCCGTCAATTTCAGCTCGCCTATCCGGGCATTCACGTATAATGGCGCATCCATGCGTTCGAACCGGGGCTTACCCATAAAGACCCGTATCGTAGCGACCTTGCCATTTATGCACTCTTCCACCTCAGGGATTATCATACCACTCAGCGTCTCTATCTTCATCCTCCGGCTGTGAACCAGACCATGTTCGTACACATATTTGGCGAAGCAACGCATACCATTCCCACTCATCTCCGCTTCTGTCCCGTCGGCATTGAATATCCGCATTCGTGCATCATACTCATTACTGCCGGGCTTACATACGAATATGACGCCATCTGCACCTATCCCAAGTCTTCTCCTGCATAATACCCTGCTGAATTCTCCTTTGCGAGATTCGGGTACTACCTCATATTCATACTCATCTATCAATATGAAATCATTACCGCAGCCATGCATCTTCGTGAATCTTATCCCTTCGTCCAATTCAAAACCCTCCTCAATTTGTTCACCACATCAGTCGCAGTGTTGCCAAAGATCCTTATCATCGCCTCCTTGCCATGTGCACCGCAGTCGAATATGACATCAGGTATTTTATTAGAAGCTTTTATGGCTTCTTTTATGGCTTCTCTTATGCCCCACTCCATGGTCGCCATACCCGGTGGCTCTTTCGCACGCTCGAAATGGGAGACCACCAGTCCGGCATCTTCACATGCGTAAACCAGCTCAGGTGTATATTTAATATTGATGGCACTCCTCCTTGCGGGCTCGTACTGCATCATCGCCAGTATCATACGCGCCACGTGACTGCTCACACCGAAGCCGATACAGCCTGTATGTATGCCATTATGAGTAGGGTGTATCCTGCCGTCAACCGCGGCTACATCATCTTTGTCCGTAGCATCTTCTATTGCCATACCTATGTTGGTTCCAACTTCGGGTATAAGCTCTCTGAAGCCCCTCATACGGCTCAATTGCTTTACCGCATCATTTACGTTATTCAATACCCGATATCTATCCGCATCCATGCGTAGCATGTGCGTGGGGTTCACCACACGGAAGCCGGAGATTGCATCACCGTAGCTTATAGCATAATGAACGAACTCCTTAGCATTTACAGCTGCGTGGTATAAATCGTGCCCCTTTGCCAGTTCAGCAGTAAGAGCTGCGGAGAAGGAACAGCCACTCCCGTGCAGTATGCCTTCATGCACAATATACCCCAGCTCCAGTTCATGGAATCTACCGTCGTATATCAGGTCTACCGCTTTACCTGCTGCGGTTCCACGTTCGAAATGCCCGCCTTTTATAATAACCGCAGGTGCACCCAGCCTGTGTATGGCAATTGCAGCATCTCTCATATCAGATTCGGTCCTTATCGCCATACCCGAAATGGCAGCTGCCTCAGGTAGATTTGGTGTTACGACCCTGCACAGTGGTATGAGATGCTGCACGAGCGTATCTATCGCCCGTGGCTCCATGAGAGCGGAGCCTGAACCAGCCCTCAACACAGGATCGAGCACGAAGGGCACTTTATATTCTTTAAGCGCTGCCGCTACCGTTTCCACAGTATCAGAAGAGGGTAACATCCCGGTCTTCGCATAATCCACGCCGATATCGTCTATGACCGCTCTGAGCTGCGAGTTCAGGAGCTCAACGGGTATATCCAGCTTAGCCTGTACGCCACGTGAATTCTGAGCGGTAACAGCGGTGACGACCGAGGTTGCATATACGCCGAGAGCGGAGAAGGTCTTTATATCCGCCTGTATGCCTGCGCCACCACTGCTATCAGAACCACCGATGGTGATAACCCTTCTTATTGCCATTGAACAATACAGCCCTGGGCGGGGCTCGAACCCGCGGTCTCCACCTTACCAAGGTGGCGCATTACCACTATGCTACCA
>JAODGV010000096.1 GCA_025464425.1 Methanosarcinales archaeon
AGTTAGCTCAGGCTCAGGCACGATTTGAACGCACCTTCCATAGCACAATAGGTGCTTTAGGCGCAAGATGGGGACTGGATACCGAAGAGAGCTTCCGACAGGGTATGCGAGCAATCCTGAAAGATATTGGCTTCACAGTGGAGCGATACACAGCCTATGATGAGAAGGGTATGGTGTTTGACCACCCTGCACTGGTAGAACTGGATGTAATAATTCGGGATGCGACACTCATGCTGGTAGAACTCAAATCGTCCACGGATACAGCGGATGTAGCTGCTTTCAGACGCAAGGTGAGATTTTATGAGGCGCGTGAGGGGCGAAAGGCAGACCGGTGTATCATTATCTCACCTTTTGTGGACTCAGAAGCGCGAAACTTCGCAATTGCCACCGGTATAGAGATACATACCAGAGCCGATGACCTGTAATTGAACTATGAGAAGTGACACGAAGCGGATAAGGATACTGCACGTTGAGGATGATGATGTGGAGGCGAGGTTAACCCAATTGATCCTGAAGAGGTTGGGATATAATAATTTTGATATTACATGGGTACCGACAGCGGAGCGAGGGCTGGAGATATTGTGTGCTGGCAATTTTGACATCATCATCGCTGACTACAAGATGCCCAGGATGAATGGTATAGAATTCCTGGAAGCGGTCAGAAGAGAAGGGAATGACATACCTTTTATCATCTTCACGGGTAAAGGAGAAGAGCGCGTGGCGATGGATGCATTAAACAAAGGTGCGAACCGATATATCACAAAGGATGGTGCTCCTGCCGTTATTTTCGATACGCTTGGGCGGTATATTCAGGAAGTGGTGGAGGAAAAAGAAAAGGCAGAAGCGATAGCGAGGAGATTAAAACAGTTGGAGGAGATGGTACCTCGATTACGGGAGGCTTCTGAGACATTGTCAGTGGAACGCAGGGCTAAAAAGACGTATATTGACACTTATTCGTTTATTAATGAGTACATGGACTTGATCATATTGGGACTGCTTGTTGAAAAGCCAATGACCGTGAGCGATATAATAGAGGAGATAAAGCGTAAATTTGGCGTTTTGGTACCCATAGAGAGTTTGAGCGAGCCAGTGGATGAGTTAGAAGAGAGAGGGATAATAGAGAGGCGATTTTCAAAGGAACAAGAATCTTTCGTGTTCAAGCTTGGGGAGGATATAGAAGGTCTGTTCCGTGGATCTACTTTTTCAAGTGAGATGTTAACCAGATTTTTGAAATTGGTGTAAGGGTTTGAATTTAAGATAAGCATAATGAGCAATGAGCGGAGAAAGAGATATTAAAGATGATCCAGATGCTGAAACCCACGACCTGGTTTCCCATAAGCTACCAGAGCGTAACTATCAAGGCATTACCCGGTGTGGGAACGATAGCAGGAAGGTTAAAACTGCGATATGAGCTCGTTACGCAATTGTAAAGTATCTTGATGAGAATAAGGACGTGTTCAGCAGGCTCAGGCTACGGAAATGGCTGCACCGGTGATGAATTTATTCTTCTTCCATCATCTGCATTTCTCTTCTTATAAGCACCAGCCATACCATATTCGTTACGAAGGAGCCCATAACCATCGAACAGATGACCACACCGATGGATGACCAGCCGGAGGCGGAGAGAGCGATGATGAAAAGGATGAGGATCATCTCGCATAGCCCCACAAGTGCTGCAATCCGCTCAGCGGAAATGATATGCCTCTCTCTCTGCTTATATGCCAGCTCCCTCAGGTAGTCAACAACAATCTTAAATGCTCTTCTTTTTGTTAGCCGTTCCATGCTCATTAAATTTGAAACCGATATTACTTAAATTTTTCTTAAAATTGTAAAAAATTGTCCATTATTGGAAAGATAATTTTCATTAATGGATGGCTATTTATAGAACGTTTTTAATAACTCAGGTTTGCTGGAGATGACAGGTAAAGCGCTGAAGATAGTTTTCAGGGTATTGAATCTCTTGATATTGCTGGCAGTGGTAGGTCTCGCATTCAGTATGATGAGCATGTTCATGAGTTCGATCGGGGAGATTGTCTATGAGTCGGGGTTGCCGGACTTCGGGGATTATGTTGATGAAGGAGCGGCGTTGAAGCCGGGTTCAGAAGGGGAATTCAACAGGAAAGTTGTGGAAATGATGGAGAAGATGGATCTGGTCAGGGAAGAATCATCGCAGACCCTGAACATACTGGATGATGTAAATGCAGTGATTTTAGGCGTGGGTGCCGATGCGCTCTCCCTGCTCGGTCAGGAAGAACTCGCACAGGAAGTAAGGATAATGAGCATAAAACTCAAACTCAAGGGTGCTATGCTGGATTACGCATCCCATTTGAATGAGAGTGGCGTGGTAATGGAAAAGAGAGAAGGTATGGACGAGGTGAAAGCGGATTTCGAGAACCTGCGACGACTGCTGATGCTTTACCATGATGCGGTGAATCAAACCGGAGGCGGGGGGCTCTCTGGCAGGATGAGAGAGATAATGAAACCAATGGAGTGATACAAAATTTTTAATTATCTGTTATAATATTTTCAATGATTGGGTATAATTATTGAACTTATCGCTGGTTATTTATAACAATTCTGACAATCCAGTATACAGGGGGTGAAAAAGTAAGAAGTGAGAAAGAGATACAGGGATGATGGAAGGAAAACAGCAATCGCAATTTGCGCTATCTTTATAGTAATGGTCTTCTCGGTCTGCGGCGTCACGCTCGCTTATACCGGACCTGGCGAAGAATCCGGTGGCACATCTCCTCCCATAGATGAACCTCCTTCTCCTGCAAGTTATGTGGTAACAAATATCTCGATAAATCCGGGTAGTGCAACATTATACGCAGGCTGGTCACAGCAGTTCCATGCCAACGCAACAGTACTGTATCAGGATGATCAGGATGGAAATCAAACCACAATAGACATAACAGCAGATGTGAAATGGTATGCAACGACCGGAACGATTGACAGTAACGGGCTGTATACCGCCACAGAGATGGGTCCCGTAAAGATAACCGCCGTATATGGCTCTATGTATGCAACTGCGACCGTAGACGTCATTCATGGACCGATAGCGAGTGTGGAAATAACGGTAAAGAATGCAACACTCGCAACCGGCACAAATATCAGTAAAAACCTGTCCCTTGGTTTTGGCGTGCGTGGAATAGATGCCTACGGTAATCGCTTCCATATCTCGCAGGCTTACTGGACATGTAATGATACAACAAATGCGACCATAAAACAATCTGGCGTCCTTACTTTCAATAACACCGACCTGCTGTTCTCTGGCGAGCATGACTTCAACCGGAGCTATCTCGGACTGGCTGATGCGGTGAATGCGACCGGCTGGATCAATATTAGTGGTGCATCTACTAATGACACTGACAATGTAACTGTTAACGGAACGACATTTACATATAACAGTACTGATAATTCAGGCAATAAATTTACCACAAGAGATGATTTGATCTCAGACATCAATGGTGCTGATCTTGGCGTCACAGCAATGGCAAATGGTGATCATAACATAACACTGACAGCGAACACGGCTGGCTCCGCCGGGAACAGCATTACATTGTCAGCTAATGGGAGTATTGAAATCAGTGGCAGCACCTTAACCGGTGGCGCAGATGCAGAAACTGATTACACATTCTCCATAACAGCTCATGTATCCTCTAATGTGAGTGACACAAGAACAATCACAATACATGCAAATCCAGGAACGAATGACGATTCAATTACTACCAGTGCAGTTGTAGATATAGATCAGTTAAGACTGATAGCAGCGAGGACATTGAAGGCGATACAGGTGGTCGCACTACATGGCTGGGATTTCGGAACGGTATACGAGGGCACCCCCACAGGCTGGACTGAGGTGGTATTCAAGAACATAGGCACATGCAACGTCAGTGTCATGCCAGTGTCGCCCGGGGGCATCTATGATTACATCGAGTTCAAAAACGAATCGGGCGTTATTGAAAGTATCGGTGCATTCACTCTGACGCTTACAACTGAACCGCAATACAATGGCAAAGGACAGGTTGTGAACTTCGACCCGGAATCAAAAAGAGTAGAGACGCGGATAAATCCACCCATCGGCGCCAATATGACCGTTCCACCAGATGCAAAGATAATTTACATCGTGACGGTATCCACCTGAAGGTGACCGGGTATGAGAAGAGCAATATTTTTCACTCTTTTTTCCTTTTTTTCCTTGATCGTATTCATAACCGTAGCAGCAGGGCAGATAATATACACGCCGACAGAGGTATCATACCGGGGAATATGGGATAAGGACCTCACACAGGTTTTCGTGATTGTGAGCGATGATTATTCCGGCAGGATAAAAGTGATGGACTTCTGGGCGGAGCCGGGTATCACGGAAAGGGACCTGGCTCTATTCACGAAGAAGGCTTCGGAGGTCGGCGTCCATATAAACTACGAGAAGGAGTTTTATATCACGGAAGGCGGGCGATATGAGTTGAAAGTAACATTAAGGACGAATAAGCCGGGGTTGTATCATGGTTTAATCGCATTTGCACCAGTAGATAGCCCCGGGATAGGTGTAAGTGCGCCATCCACATGGGTGACCGTTGATACCCGGGGTATCCATTTATTCCCGGTTCAGTCCCCTACCAATCAGAGCACGCTAACGATAAAAGGCTTGAGTTCGGAGAAGGAGCTTGAGATTTTATTGAATGGGGAACCCGCAGGAACGATAACAGCGCAGAATTATAGCTTCACTGCCAGTATCTCGCTTTCTGAGGGTAATAACACAATCCTTGTAAAAGGCTCTGATTTGAAGTCCAATCCCATATCCGTTGTACTCGACACGACACCACCGCCCGCGCCTGTAATCTCCGCTCCCCAATCGCAATCCACTGTATTTACCCCTACATGCACAGTATCAGGAAATGCCGAATGTAATTCAATCGTTCGCATATTTGTAAATGGAGAGGAGGAGAGAGAATCAGTCGCCTCATCTTCCGGTGAGTTCTCATGCTCAGTCACTCTTGAAAAGGGTAACAATACACTCATCGCAATCGCTGTTGATGGAGCGGGTAATCCAAGTGCGCCATCAGAACCCATTTATGTATTCTATAATGAATCTGTTTATACACATAGTGAAGATTCAAACAAAACAGAAGCACCAAAATCAAATAAAACCGCTGTTATCACATCATCCAATCCATCTGCATCTCCGCCGGTATCCACACCTGTGCAAGCGCAAGAGAATGAGACAGAAGCAGGATTTGCTGTATCCTCAAATAGACACCTATATGCATTTATAGCAGTCATACTTGCTATATTCGCCGGGCTTGTATATTTCATATTCAGGAATAGAAGCAGAGGAAAGGACGTTTCTCTATGGACGGTGTCCCGCATACATAAGAGAGATGACGGGACTTATGATGCAGTCGTAACCAATGATGATGGCAAAAAGACCACAATAAAACTGAATGAAGGGCTTTTCAGGAAGCTAAAGAAGAATAAGGAACTGGAACTGGGGAGGCATCGCATTGTTCTTAGCCGTGATTAAGGAGGTAATGGGAGATGAATAAAAGGAGGATAGGATTTGTT
>JAODGV010000097.1 GCA_025464425.1 Methanosarcinales archaeon
CGCCGGGGATTTGAACCCCGGTCAAGGGCTCGAGAGGCCCTTATGCTTGGCCGGACTACACCAGCGGAGCTTATTGCTCTGGTTTACCCAGTTCTATAAAAGCATCACAGACCTCATCAGGGTCGCCACGCATCACTATCTCTCCCTCGTCTATCATTATCGCCTCGTGCGCGAGCTCACGGACAACCTCAAGCTGATGACTCACCACCAGTATCGTGGTATTGAACTCGCGATTCAACCTCTTTATCGAATTGGCTATCTTCCGCATTGAAACAGGATCGAGATCACCGAAAGGTTCATCCAGCAATAACACCTCCGGCTTCGCTGACATCATGATGGCGATCGCCAGTCTGACACGCTCACCCGCACTCGCTTCCGCATTATGCCGCATGAATATACCTTCCGGTAAATCTAACGCTTTCAAATACTTCTTCGCGGCTTCAAACGTCTCCTCCATCGGTAACCTCGGGAATAGCTCATCTAAAATATCGGTATCGAGCCCCAGATCCTCAAGCTTCTGCTTCGCCTCTAACTCAGGCATATCCGCAATCCGTAAGAGTGCATCGAGCGTCACATTGCTGATGCCCAGCTCTTTCGCTCTATCCATCGCCTGTCGTACCATCTCCAGCTTCTTCACGCCCAGCTTCTGCGCAAAAGCGTCCTGAACGAGCTGATAAGGCGGGAGTGTGAACTCCTGATGGAGAATGCCCAACTTTGTCCTCGCTTCCATCGCTCGCTTGCTGCCCAGGGCTGCGATATTTGCGAAATCCACTGTCCCTATCTTATACAATACCTGACCCTTATCCGGCTGTTCAATACCTGCGAGCATCCGGATTAAGACCGTCTTGCCCATCGCGGAAGGACCTATTATGCCAAGTATCTCGCCACGTGGTATCTTGAGGTTCAGATCAGGCATCTCTATCGTCTTTATCAGTGTATTGCTCGTGTATATTACGTACTTCTTCCAGACACCGTTGACATCAATCATGATGTCTCGTTTGTCTCTTATAGGCGGTAAAGGCTCTACCGGCTCGAGCTGTGACATGAATTTGCCTATTATGTGCTCTACATCGCCTTCTTCTCTTATCCGCCCATCTTCTAACCAGATAAGCCTGTCAGATAGATAGCGGTGCACCTCCGGCATATGCGATACGATCAACATGCTGATGCCTGATAATTCATTTACGCGCTTCACACTCTCGAGTAATAGCTCGCGTGTTATCGGGTCTGACATCGTACCGGGTTCATCAAGCAGTAATAGTGATGGTGATTTCACGATTTGACGTGCGAGTAAGACCCTCTGTTTCTCACCGCCACTCAAAATCGGGTAGAAATAGTTGTACTTCTCGCGCATACCCACGAGATCCAGTATCTCAAGTGCCTGCTCCTTTAATTCCTCGTATTCATCCTCATACTGCGGTAACTCCTCCATGCCCGTCTGCACTGCTCTCAACTTCATGATAATATTGTTCACCACACTCTGATTCCAGAGTGCGAAAGAGCGTTGAATATGAAACGCCGTCTTCTTCTGCAATTTCCGGTACTCTTCATACGGAGAATCATGATTCACCTTCACACCATCCAGTACTATGGTACCGGCATCAAAACGTTCATAACCACGAAGCATACGGAGCAGTGTAGTCTTACCCGCACCACTCTTGCCTATTATCCCCAGCACTTCGCCCTTAGCCTGCCTGAAAGATACGTCATCGAGCGCAACGATCTCTTTCCCGATTTCACTCAGCTTATACGTCTTACAAAGCCCATCCGCTCGTAATATCTCCGCCATCTTCCATCTCCAATACTTATAGTGTTATGGGATAATATAAATAAAACAAGAGTGCTGCTGCTGGCTGTTAATCACTCGTGCGGTGAGCAACACGTGCGCGTGAGGAGATACAGGCAAGCAAGAATACACCTGCTGAGAGCATAACGATCGTTGCTCCTGATGGTAGATCGGTCGCATAGGCGAGGAGTAACCCGGATATAGATACTGCTGCGGCAATAGCGATGGACAGGATGATCATACCGTGCATACGAGAAGAGAATAGCCTGCTGATTGCCGTGGGTATGGTGAGGAGAGCAATTACGAGGATGACACCCACCACTCTTATAAGCGCTACCACAGTAAGTGCAACGAGGCATAACAGTAGTAGATACAGCCGTTCTGCTGGAAGTCCTATCGCGGTT
Source organism: Methanosarcinales archaeon (assembly GCA_025464425.1). Taxonomy (GTDB): domain Archaea; phylum Halobacteriota; class Syntropharchaeia; order Alkanophagales; family Methanospirareceae; genus G60ANME1. Next base: position 2,191 of record JAODGV010000097.1, read on the forward strand.
GCATACTCCTCATCAAATGACATCGCTTCAAATTCATGATAATATAGTGCAACCACTGCGATGATGACAATATCAAGAGCCAGTGTGAGGATGATGTCAGAAGTGGGTACGGTCAGTATATTACCGAACAGATACCCGAAGAGGTCAGGTGCATAACCCGGCGTTAACGCAATGAGGATGATGCCAAGCGCCATGCCGGTAGCCCAGAGGATACCTATTGCAGTATCTTCAGGTATCTTCGTCCTCCTGCTGAGAATACCCATACTCAGTGCGGACACGATACTGAAAGGCACGACACATATAACAGGATCCAGCCCGATGAAGTAGCCCAGCCCGATACCACCAAATGCCGCATGCGCTATGCCACCACTTATGAATACTATCCGCTTCACCACCACGTAAACGCCCACGATACCACACGCAACACTGGCTAACAGCGCAATAATGAACGCATTTCGCATGAACTCGTACTGCAAAATCTCTATCATCTAACATACAATGAGTGGATACAGATAAAAAATTATTAGAACAGAGACTTTTAGTAAAGAAACGAAATAGAGAAACAAATGCGTGTGGTACTCTCGATAGGCGGTGCTTATTTCGCCGATGCCGTACGGATAAAGAATATGGCTGTGATTCTTGACGAACTTGTGGAATACCCCACGGGTTCGTACAGGCTGTACGTGGTCACCGGTGGTGGAGCTGTTGCACGCCATTATATAAGCATAGCACGCGAACTGGGTGCGAACGAGGCGATATGCGATTACATAGGTATAGCACTCACACGTGTGAATGCGAGACTGCTCATATCTGCATTGCGTAATGCGTATCCAGAACCTTTTTGTGATTATACAAGCGTCAGAGCGAAGCTGCCGGAACTCGAATCAGGCAGGAAAATAGCGGTGATGGGTGGCGTGACGCCGGGATATACGACCGATGCGGTATCCGCCATACTCGCGGAATACATAAATGCCGACCTGCTGCTGAACATCACAACAGTGGATGGCGTATACGATGCGGATCCGCGTAAATATCCGGGAGCGAGGAGATACGATCGGCTCACGTCTGAGGAGCTTGTCAGGCTCACCACACGTGAGGAGTTGAAAGCGGGTTCGAGAATCGTTATTGACCCCGTTGCCGCAAAGATCATAGAACGGAGTGGCATAAGAACTATTGTGCTCGATGGTAGCAACCCGCGCAATATAATTGATGTGATAATTCATGGCAGGCATCATGGCACGGAGATTATATAAACCGGTGTATATAGAAACTTACGAACGTGGTGAACTTGAGGCGAGGATAGAGCAACTGGAGGCTATACTGGATGAATGCACGCTCTGTCCACGTGAATGCGGTGTGAACAGGAATAGAGACGAGCATGGATATTGCAATTCCGGCAGGAATCTGATGGTCTCGAGCGTTCAGCCGCATTTTGGTGAGGAGTCCGTGCTCGTCGGCACTCATGGTTCCGGTACGATATTCCTGACCAACTGTAACCTGGGCTGTGTTTACTGTCAGAACTATGATATAAGCCATCTCGGATACGGGCGCGTAATGACCGAAGCGGAACTCGCAACTCACATGCTCAAATTGCAGAACCGGGGCTGTCATAATATCAATCTCGTCACACCCACCCATTTCACGCCACAGATAGTGAAGGCGTTGAAGATAGCGATAGAGAAGGGGCTTCATATACCTCTGGTATATAATTGCGGTGGCTATGAGTCATGCCGTACAATCGAACTGCTTGATGGGATTGTGGACATATACATGCCGGATATAAAGTACGGGGATAATGTCATGGCGAAGAGGTACTCAAATGCGAGTGATTACGTCGAGAGATGCCGTGCGGCGGTTAAGGAGATGCATGCTCAGGTTGGCGATTTGAAGATAGACGAGCG
>JAODGV010000098.1 GCA_025464425.1 Methanosarcinales archaeon
CAGTTCGACATACCCGGTTATCTACACCTGCGGCGGCTTAACATTGGCGATGGCTACTGCGTGTATCTTATCCGCGAGTTCTTCTGCTATACCCAGTTCAGTCAGTGCCCGCCTGCCGGACTTCAGTATCTGCTGGAATGCATCGTATAGACTGCCATAAGCCTCCACGAGTTTAGCCTCGATTTCCGGAAGCTCTGATTCGGCAACGGCGAGCGACAGCCACTTCTGTGCTTTCTTCTCGTTCTTCCACGCCTTTATTCGCTCCTTCTTCTGGTTATCCTTGACCGCCTTCAGCGATAAATCTATATGCCCCCGCCTCTCGTCCACAGCCAGCACCTTACAGACTATCTTCTGCCCCTCACGCACGTAGTCCTTGAGATGCTTTACCCAGCCGGTAGAGACTTCGGAGATATGTATGAATCCTTCTTTGTTGCCATACTCATCGAGACTTGCGAATACGCCAAATGTCTTGAGCTTCCTTACGGTACAGATAACCAGCTCACCCTTCTCAGGCAATTCCTCCCGTGGCATTATCTTATATCTACTCAACGCTCTGTATTTGATTATGTGAGGACCTCTATCACCCTGCTCTTTATCTTCGCCTTTCCACCCCGGGGCTCGACCAGAGTCCTGCCACAGACATTACACCTGACCGTTGTGGTTGCATGATCAAAGACGATCTGTTCATTCTCACAGTCATCGCATCTCAACCTGAGGAATTTGCTCCTTGTCTCTCTTATTCGCATCTCCTATCCTCCTATTCAACGAATTCGAGCCTGGAGACCCGGAAACCTTCCCTCTGATGCGCTTTCTTACATTCCATGCACTTATATCTGAGGAATATCTTCTTCGTGGGCTTGTCACCGCCCGGTACTTTGGAGAACTTACCGCTGTTTCCTATACCCGATCTGCGCTTCTTCTGACGGACGATCCAGTTCAGGGATGAGGGTCTGCCCCGCTTCACACGTTCCACCTCATGCATCGTGTGTCGCCCGCAGAAGGGGCAGAATATCCTTACCCGTTTCGGCATCTTCATCTTGTCACTTCACCTCGCTTCCTGTACGCCTCGAACCGCATTGCCACTCCGCGATTGCATAATATCTCCGCATTGGTTCGCGGCAACATGATAACATCTTCTCTTCCTACTTTATAAACCCTTCCATCTATACCCATGAATGCCGGTATATTATCAAGGACTCTGACCAGCTCATACTTATTATCCTCTTCAATCTGTTGTTCTTCTTCACGATTTCGTGGCTTAGCCGCCTCGGATTCCGATCCACCGAAGATGGCAGCGAATATCTTCGCCTTGCCCGCCGCTACATGGCGCTTCACTGCCTGAAATATCTCCTCCTCCTGGGGTAGCATGCCCCTCGGGGGTGTATCCATGCCCGAGCTGGCGAGCTTTATTATCTTCCCTATCCGCCTTCTCACTATGTCCTCCACCTTCATCCGGGCATTTCTTAGCTCATCCTCCACGAAACCCCTTCGGGTATCATCCGCTTCAGCTTTCTCTGCCTCTAATCGGGCTATATAACTCCTCACATCCTCACAGAACCTCTCGGGCAACTCTTGCAGCGAAGCGGTATTCCGCTCCTTATCGAGTATCGCCCAGAGTTTTTCTACATCCATAGGATGTTAATAAATTACAGATACAGGATTATATTCTATTCGTGCTGTACCGCGGCAAATAGCACAGGTAAAGCTATGGTGACATCACAATATACCGTGACCGCTTTTGCATCCCTGCCGATTTTGCCCCATGACCTCGCCTCTTCAAGTGTCGCACCGCTCAAACCGCCATTCTCAGGTGTATCGGTGGTTATCTGTATGGCGAAATCGAAACCTTCTCGCCCATCTTCACGCGCTGGCGCTACCAGAGCGGTCTGCATCAGGAAGTTCTTTGGCACTCCACCGCCCAGTATCAGCGCACCCGTACGCCCGGCATCGCAGAATATATCCACAAGTTCTTTCATGTCGTCAAATGCATCCACATGGAACCGCCTCATCTGCTTGTATATCCATGCGTGTAGTCCGATCATGGAATCGGCGATTGCAGGGCAGAATATCGGCACCGCACTATCCACCGCACTCCTCAATATGGAATCACGGTCTGAGAGTTTCTCACCTATCCGTTCAGTCAGCTCTCTTATGCTATAGCTCCTGTCCAGGCTCAAATCATCAAATACTGTTCGTATAAACTCCTCCAGTGCCACAAATGCATCGTCATGTACCGCGACATCGTATATCCGGTCCATGGATTGTTTCCTCAGCTCGATATCGTCAACCTCAGGCGTGTGTAATTTGTAATGGTGCAAGCCAAGCGCTTCGATTATGTCATGCACGAGGTTCGCTCCCGTTGTTACAACCACATCCACATATCTCTCTCTTATCATCTGCGATATTACATTCCGCATGCCCGCGGGCACCATAGCACCGGCAATCGCAATGAATTTCGTTGTGTCTCCGCTCAGCATCTCCTCGTAGATCTCAACCGCCTTTGCCAGTCTGCCTGCACCGAATGCACAGCCTCGCATGCCCCGCACCAGCTCGGTAACGGTCATGCCCCTCCATGTCCGGATTCCTTCTATTTCCCGCATATCCCCTCCATCCACTCAGTACGTGAAATATATAGCGGAGTTAAATAAGTATTGGATGGCAGGATGAGGGAAAAAAAACTGATAGAGAAAAGTTTATATGCTGTTAAATTATATATTATATGTTTAAGGAGGGAAGAAATGATACGGATTTTGCATGTGGATGACGAGCCTGCGGATTTGGAGATAACGAGGATATTCCTGAAGCGCGAGTGGAAAGAGGAACTTGAAATTGTAAGTGTGCTTTCCGCAGAAGAAGCGTTGAGTAAAATAGAGCGTGAGCATTTTGACGCCGTTATCTCAGACTATAAGATGCCGGGGATGAATGGTATCGAATTTCTTGAAGCATTGAGGAAAAGTGGTAAATATGCGCATATACCTTTCATCCTCTTCACAGGTAAAGGTAATCCCGAAGTAGCGAGAGAGGCATTGAGGAAGGGTGCAGACAGGTACGTTTCGAAAGCCGGCGATCCCGCGAGGCAGTGTAATGAACTGGCACATGCTATACAGGAGTTGGTGAAATAGTAACGCGGCACATCCATGCTGACCTGAGATGCAAAGGGCAAAAGAAGGATTAAACACTAATAGACTGTTTATATTGCTTATCGGAATATCAGCCTGTACTATTGCGGATGTTTATACCAGCTTTGTCCTGCGTAAAGCTATCGTTTACACACATTTCTTCTATATACCAATTATTCTTTCAGGGGTATGGTATCACAGGAAGGCTGTTTACATTGCAATATTTCTCGGTGGGCTACATGTTCTCACCACGTACTTCGCTATGGGCTATGGCTTTGTAATACTCGAGTCTTTACAAAGAGCTTCTATTCTCGTAGCGGTTGCCTATGTCATCGGGT
>JAODGV010000099.1 GCA_025464425.1 Methanosarcinales archaeon
TGCATTTGTATCTCCCTCCGCTTCTTCATCAGCACCTTCATATTTCTAAGTATCCAAATCAAAGCCCTGAGATTGCTGAACGCAAGCGAAGGTCTTCTGAAAAGCAAAAACAGGGTTGAGCCGATTTCAAATGCGAGCCTGAGCGGCAAATAAAGAGCCAGATTCCTCAGCTCATAGCACTTTATCATTGATGCGAGCGTGTTCTTCTGCCTGTGATAAAGCAGCTTTCCATCCTTGAAGGTCCCGCTCCCTTTGTGCAGCACGATTGAATGCGGTGAGAAATAGACCTCATAGCCCATCAAACGAGCACGCCAGCATAAATCAGTCTCTTCAAAATAGAAGAAGTAATCCTCATCAAATCCACCAAGTTTATCAAACAAATCTCTTCTTACGAATAATGCTGCTCCTTTGCCACTGAAAATAGGTTCGGGTTCTCTCGGATCATCCATAATGAAGTAGTTCTCTATCGGCAATCCTATCGTGCTGATACAGTGTCCTATACTATCCGGAATCTCTGGATTGCTTAACAGTCTGAGATTGGACTGGGCTATACCAATCTTAGGTTCTTCGAAAAGCTTTGCGGGCTCATCCAGCCAGTGAGGATCGACTATTGTATCGTTATTCAGAAAAACAATGACATCCCCGTTGCAAAGCTTTGCCCCGACGTTATTTCCTCCAACGAACCCAAGGTTCTCCTTATTCCTGAAAAATTTAAAGTTTTTAAATCTCGATCGCGCATATTCATAACTTCCATCTGTGGATGCATTATCAACAAAAATCACCTCAAAGTTTTCGTATTTCGTGCTCACCACAGATTCCAGGCATTTGTCAAGCAACTCGCCCAGCTTCTCCTTACCATTCCAGTTCACAATCACAATAGAAAATTTGAGACCCATTGTTTCATCGCCCATTATTTCACCAGCCTCTTGCTCTTCAGCTCCTCCTTCGCCTGATCAAACATGTCTTTTGCCTCAATTCGCTCGCACCATGCGACAAGTTCCCTCATTCAGGTAGTTCGGCTTTTGTGTATGCACCTGCGGCTCCAGATTGTCCAGAACCACTACTTCATGCTTATTCGCTAATGCATCCACCAGATGCGAGCCGATAAAGCCCGCACCGCCTGTAACGAGTACTTTCATTTGTTCCTGCTCATTTTGTATATCCTAAGCGATAAGAGTATAATAACATAAAATATAATCCTTCATAACTGTAATCGTTCGCTTATCTCCTTCACATGCGTCTCCACACCTGAATGACTCTCATTTGATAATCACGAAATTTACACTCTCTAATCTCAATGGGCACAACCCTTTTGGCTTCTGTATAATCAACGATTATGCCGTCTTATCTTCTTCAACGCTAATGGGATAACTTCTATTCACAGCCAGATTAGCCACTTCAAACCATCTCTTCGCTATCTCTTCCCATCTGAGCTCCTCAGGCGCTTCAAACTCCTTCCTGTCAGCGAATACAGACATCAACGCCGTGGTTATATCCTCTGCACTCTCAGGCGCAACAAACACAGTCCCTTCGTACTTCCCCAGACTCTCTTTCAGCCCACCAACCTCAGATGCAATTATAGGCATTCCAAACGCCATTCCTATATGGGCTACACCACTCTGTGATGCCCTCGTATATGGAATTACCAGAACATCCGCCGCAGAGAAATACAGAGATACTTCTTCGTCACTCACATATCTATCAACCATGTTGATTTTATTACTGTATCTGGATTTTCTCGCGAGCTCTCTCGTCTCTTTATCCTCCCATGTCTCTCCCACGATGAGGAGTCTCGATTTTTCGATAATATCCTCAGGCAGGTTTTCAAAAGCTTTTATTAGATATTTAACACCTTTGTAAGGTCGTAATAAACCAAAAAACAGGATTGCGAAATCTTCTTTTATTCCTATACTCGCTCTGGCTTCCACCCTGTCCTTCTTTTCATAATGGTTGTAAATGCCATGAGGGATAACCTCTATCTTCTCCTTTTCTATACCGTAATTCCTGCTGATGAGTTCCTTATCAGCATTTGAATGCACCACATAATGCGAGGCGAGCCTTATTATTAAATTACCCATCACCTTAGAATAGCCCCTTATCGGTAAGACTGAACTCTCAAAAGGGTCAACAACCTCGTGAAATTCTATTATTATTGGTCTTCTCTTCAAATTCAGGATCTCAAGTGCCAGATACATGTGTGCAACGCTTGATGTCCACCATTGAAATATCATCATATCGGCGTTCTCTGCTATCTTAAAAGCCCGCAGCCACGTGATTGGATTGTACCAGTCGAGTATCTCATGAATCCTCACTCTATCATTGAACCTTAGCGTTGTGAGTTCCTCTCCCACCCGTCGCCATCCCGGGAATAATCTCCTGGGTAACATTTCTCTAAACAGTATCGTTTCGACATTCATCAAACCAGAAAGGGCATTTGAAAGCCTTATCGTGAAATAGCCAACACCGGAAAGGAATTTTTCCGATGGACCTATAATTACAACCTTTAGATTTGCATTATTTCGCATTTTTTATTCCCTTCATGCCATCCAGTCAAAAATTGCTATGACAGCATTCCACTTCTTAAAAATCCTATCGTCTAATATCGGCTTTCACTCACGTAGCTTATAGCCACCCCGTACTTTGACCACCATGCCCGAATACTTCAGCCAGTTAAGGAACTTCTTCGCATATGTCCGCTTCGTTACCGCTGACCACTCCCTGTTATACTCCTGAGCCAGAATCTCACCGAGGGTTCGCAGTGTTATTATACCATCTTCTGAATACAGCCGCTCTATCAGCTTCTTATACCTGGAACTGCGTAGATGCTCCGCAAACCTCCGTCTCCTCAGCACCTCAACACAGCATGCAAGCTCCCTGCCGTCCGCGGTCAATTCATAAAAGCCCCTGCGTGAATGCCGGACGAATCCCAGTGCACGGCAGCATGCGAGTTCCTGACTCAGCCGGCGCTCATTCGTCCCGAGTTCTTTCGCAAGCTCGTGTATCGCCCCACCTGCTGGAAACAGGCTCTCCAGTATCTTCACCATCTTCTCCACACTGAGATAAGGTACCGGGCTCTCTATCTCTTCCGTCTCCTCATCCAGTCGTAAAATGCCACCCCTGTAATGCCCGAAACCTGTAAAATCCAGTATACTCGCAATTGCAGCCCCATATGCTTTCAATGTCAGCGGATTTCTCCATTTCTTATTGTATCGCCTGACCATCTCCTCACCTATCTCGAATATACTCAGTTTCCCGTTCTGTTGAAGCTTGTGCTTTATCAAGCCAAAATACTCGATTTTATTGGTCTGCTCCTCCAGTACCGCCTCCGCTCCTGCTTCGCCTCGCATGATCAGAAGTGCGTACCTCGCACCCGGCTCTGTAAACCTGAATCTCCTCCGCCCTGATACCAGACCAAGCGATTTCAGCGTTGCTACAAAATTATTGATCGTGGTGGTATTCGCACCCATTGCATTTGCTATCTCCCGTGTTGAGAACTCTCTATCCAGATATTGCTCGGGTACCGTCCTCAATATCTCATTCACCCTGCCGATACGCATATATGGAAAGTATTCCTCCATAGTACCCCTCCTTTTAAGCCCACTTACCCCGCTCCTTCGTGAGCACAGTCAGAATATCCTCATACACCGCCCTCAATTCCGCACGCTTCGCACGTGCAAGTAGCTTCTTTATCACCAGTTCCGGCATACTCGAGCCGATATGATTGAACATCGGCTGTCTGTCAACGATGATATTCCCGGAATCGTCCAGTCCTTCGGGCTCTATACCGTCCACCCTGACCTTTCTCTTACTTATATACGGCAGTATTTCGTTTATCAGATGCGTTATAACAACAGCGAGCGTATCTTCCCGCAGATTGTTCAGGATAGAAGCCATTATCCGCCCCATAGCACCCGGCTCGGTCAATGCCTCCAGCTCGTCTATCAACACGACCTTACTGCCCTCGCGCATGAATACCCGGCTCAATGCCCGGATTGAGTATTCAAACGACCCTGTCTTCTTTATCATCTTCCGCCTGTACAGGTAAACCGGCACTACGGGTATCTCCGCCCTCGCCGCAGGTACGGGCAGACCCAGTTCGGCAAGTATGACACATGTTGCGAGTGTGTTCAACAGGCAGGTCTTACCGCCGCTATTCGCACCTGTTAGGATGGCTATCGGGTGTGGTGTGGCGCCAAAGATACCGAGTTTGACATCGCCTACCGAATATGACACCGGAACCACTTTCGCACCCCCTTTTCGCTCCTCATCCTTCAAAAATATGTTCCTGGCTTCTTCCACACCCAGACCCCCTTCTACAAGTTCAGGGATATTCAGCTCGAAATCGCGTGCAAATAGCGCTATCGCAATCATGGAATCGAGATAGAATAGCTTCTTTATACCCTCGCTAATCGAATCATGATACTGTTCCATCTGCTTCGCCAGTTCCCTCAACCTGTAATAACGCCTCTCACACATCTCCCGCATGTATCTCCGTCTTAACCCCTCTATCCTGTCACGTGCGAACTCAAAGTATGCCATGCCCGATTCAAGACCCGCATATGCACTCTCTCTGAGCAGAGTATCATCCCTGAGCATCAGCTCGCCCGCCATCTCCACCAGAACCTCTTCAAGGTAGCTCTTGAACTCATCCGTACCGCCACCCGTTCGCACTATCCGCGCAGCTTCCTTATTTATCTTATCCTCATACTTCAAAATCACCTCATCAAAGCTGAGCTTATCTACCCGCTGCTCTTCTTTTGCTTCTCTGATAAGTGCCATCACGGCTTTCAAATCAGCTATTGAGACATCTTTAAATAGCATAGAGTCCTTTACAGCCTCGAACTGCTCAAGAATCTCTATCAACGTCTCTATCGCAGCCTGCATCACTACGTAGCTTCGGACAACGAATTCTGGATATATCTCACACGGATCTGATAGGTCAGCAATATGCCTGGGTATGATGCCGGCTTCATCATATGCCTGCTCCTGCTCGCATACTACCAAAACGCAGTTCTCACCACTTACAAGCTCTTCCGGCTTAGCCGAAGAGTCTATTAACTCCAGAGCCACGAAATCGCCATATGCTGCTCTTATCAACTGCTCTACATCCTTATCCCCGGTCTTAACCGCCAGAACCGGTGCTTTTGGTATATTCAGCCGTGGTATTACCGCTCTTTTTAGCCTGTCTCTCAACTCCGTCACTCTATCACCGATAGCCTGTAACAATTCTATAGCCATACGTACATCATCGAACCGTCTCTGCAGCTCCTCACGGTCCTGTAACGGCGTTAGTGTGAGTAGCTTATCTTTCCCTGTGCGAGTTACGGCATAATGCGAGAGCATCTCCAGAATCTCCCGTCTCAATTCCCGCGTCTCTTTTGTGCAGAATACATCCCTTATCTTATACCCCGTCGTATCTTCATTATGCTTTATCACCACCTTCTCCGCTTCTCCCTCTTTTAGCCCGAGGAACAATGCCAGGGAGCTCAAATCAGGCAGTTCCAGCCACTCCTTCAGATATTTTTCCAGAAATGCCGGTGGTGAACGATAAGAAAAGGAGGTCATCTCTCCCTGTCGTATTTCAGCACGATGTTCCTGCTATACAAATTCAGTTTCATATCATCAGCCGGTACCTTCACCCGCCCGGATTGCTGGTTCAATAACAGCCACTCAATGACTCCCGTCTCGGGATCGAATAGAATGTCTGCTACCGTGCCTATATAATCCCCCTCCTCTGACATCACCCTGCGCTCCAGTAAACTCCTGCTGAATATCCACATCGCCTTACCTTCATTCCGGGCTATCAGATCGAATATGAATTGTTCCCGTCTCTTCAGTTCTTTCATATCCAGTTCGAGCAACTCACTGAGCGCTTTCATATTCATCACATCCTCCAGGCTCAGTCCCGACCGGTATAAGATCGAGTATATAAGAGCCTGAGCAAAGGCAAATGGATAATCCACATCTCTGTGATGCATTCTCATCACATCTCTACCCGCCGGATGCAGATACTCGTTCAATACGCGCTTCACCTCCCGCTCTATCACGTCTCTCGCACCGGCTGGATCCAATTTGCCCCTGCTTATACCCTTATCCTCGCATATCTGGATTGCATACGGTATGTAACGCCTCAAAGACACCGAATCAACCTCTTCTATGATGAAATTCCATGGATATAGCCTGGATGAGATATACGCATTTATCCTCTCCTTATTATTTACTGCTCCACGCTCTTCCCTCATTCTCGCTCCCTCCTTTTAATAAAAAAAGATGTTTTATGATATAATATTGTATCTTGTCATAACCGCTTCTTCCACTTTTCCGCATGGACGAAGCACAGGTCGATATTTATCGTCTTGCGTGAGACTTTCGCCCGTCTACATGCCTCTGAAATATTTCCTGACTGCCCGACCAATTCAAACAGATATTTCCTCTGTTGAAATGTGGTCGGGCGGTTTCAGTAGCTAACAAATAGTGCTTCTGTCCCGGCAGGAGGGGGTGGCGAGGTATCATCCAACCGGCAGCTCGTATTTCCGGGCTATATCCAGGAACGCATCAGCGAGGTATCGTATCCTCTCCCAGCTCAGACCATAGGTGTTTAATTTCCATATCCGGGTAGAACCCTCGAATTCGCCTATTATACCCCTGCGTTTCAGCTCATCGCTGAGGAAGAACCCGCGCCGCTTATGTGTTCGTGCTACTTTATCGAAACTGTTACGGGTATCAACCCTTGAGAGTGTATGTTTGCGTGGATATTCACTCATTATTTTATTACCTGCTATACGGAGGAACTCGCGAATGAAATAGTTCGATTTCTCAACCTCCTCTGACCAGTGCTTCACTCGCTCCTTAACACGCGGGAAAGAAGCCATCATTGATATTATGGTGCCACCCATGAGTGTGCAGCCGAGCAGTTCAGTCTCCTTATGCTCAAACCGCTTGGCGGAGATGTCACCGGTGACCTCAGCCATTCGGAATACTATGGGTGCCCATTCCTCGGTCGTTGCGAGTATACCGGAAGGAGCAACCGCAGCCATGCCTTTATGCCCGGAGCCAACGACGAAATCAGCACCGATATCCTTACCGTTCACCGGTACCATGCCGACGGAATAAGCGCCATTATAAAGGAACGGGATTCCATACTCCTTCGCTACCTTACCTATGCCACGCACATCGTGCTCGTTCCCGTAGCTGTAATCGAAATGTTCAACAATGATCAGTTTCGGCTTTTTCCCGGTTGTCGCCTCTACCCGCTCTATGGTATCAGCAACGGCATCACCGGTGACGATCTTAGAATCGCCCGAGGGTATCTCCCTCACCACGCCACCGGCGACCTCAACTGCTAAATACTCGGTATAATGCCCGAGGTCAGAGAGGAGTGCGATGTCTCCTTTATCGAGCAGCGAAGAAGTAACCGCCTGGAATCCCCGTCTCGCACCCGGTACAAC
>JAODGV010000008.1:0-6321 GCA_025464425.1 Methanosarcinales archaeon
CTTATACTATCCAGTTGCATCGCCACCTTCTTATCAAAATCCTTGAATACCGTAACCACACCATGCTCCCTGAACAGCCTGAAATAGCCGCCCAGTGCATGTGAATAACAGAATATGCAGTTGTGCGTGCATCCGTTATAAGGGTTAATTAAGAGCTTCTCGGCTGTGCATTCCCTGTTCCCATACGGCTCTATACCGTTCCACCACCCATGTAGCTCCTTGGTTGAGTCCACCACTATATGCCTCACCGGTGATTCTATAACCTCAAACTGCCTGACCGTTCTACCGAATCCAACCGTTATCCTGTGATCATGCATGTCACTTAAGTGTTAACCCACATTTCGTAAATCTATTTTTTAAAACAGGTTTAATATTTCCGCAGAAATATAGCATTAGTATAAATGCAATGCACCCGCTGGCATATGAGCACCTGAAGAAGGTACTGATAAAGAAGGAACTTCTTGGTCCTGACGAGAGTTGCGATTATTACCCCTGTCATTTCTATGGACAGGACTGCACATGGTGCTTCTGTCCTTTTTATCCATGTGAGGATCCACAGACCGGTGGTGAATGGCTGAAGCGCAAGGATGGGACTTCGGTATGGAACTGTACGCACTGCTACTGGATACACCGGCGCGAAGTGGCTGCGGCATTACTTGAATTAATCATGATGCGTGGCATAGAGCGTGTGGAAGCACTGGAGCGTGAAAGTCGTAGCATATTCATGGAGCTCAAAGAGCGTCATCCGCCGATGAAGGGGCAATGAACCATCCCCTCGTGCTATCCCTGATACTGACATTTATCATCGGGCTCGCTATTGACCTCGCGGTTGGTGATCCACCGGAGCGTCTGGAACGATTTTATCCGATCGTGTGGATAAGCAGATTGATGTACCGCTTTGACCACATGACGGAGCGAGGTAACCCGTGCAAGGAGCGCTTTCTCGGTGCTCTCTTTACTGTACTGATAGCAACTTTATTCACATCGCCTTGCTCTGCTCTCTTCCTCTTACCATGGGAACTGTACGTCATAGCAGCAGCGCCTGTATTCAAGATGACATTCACACTGAAGGGTCTGGAACGATATGCCCGGAATGTAATAACTGCGGATGATTTAGAGACGAAACGCAGTGCGGTTAGCAAGATAGTGAGCAGAGAAGTGACCAACCTTGATCTGGAGCATCTGAATTCCGCAACAATAGAATCGGTAGCTGAGAACCTGACAGATAGCGTTATTGCACCGTTCTTCTATTTCGCAATTGCCGGTCTCCCGGGCGCTATGCTATATCGCGTGATTAATACTCTTGATGCGGTTGTGGGTTATAAAACCGACCGATATATACATTTCGGATGGTTTGCAGCGAGGGCAGATGACTTGCTGAATTACAGACCGGAACGCATAGCGACTGTATTGATACTGCTGGCAGGTGGTAAAACGCGAGTCCCGAACACGGCTAAACGAGTCCATCTGACCATAGTAGCAATGAGTTCTGTGTTGCGTGTGCGACTGGAGAAGATAGGGCATTATTCGATTACCGGTAGTGGCTATGAAGCGCCACGAACCGAACATATAAAGGATTCCATACGCATAGCGAGAAGAAGCGCCATCATGTTTGCAATATGCTATCTCATAATCATGATTACGTGCCTGTGCCTGTGATGTTTCATAAACGATTCATAAAAATGTTATATATAATCGGGTATTTTGTAAGATAAAGATGTCTGAGAGTCGCGCCAACATTCCAAACTCAATTCTTATCCTGCTTATACTGCTTCTCACGATAGTTATCATCGCATTCTCAGGCTGTGTAACGAAAGAGAGCGTTCTTGAATACCCGACGGCAGGGGTTGAATATCACATGGCGACCATTGAACGAGGAGGAAATTACACCTTAAGCGAAGTAAGCTTCACGAGCCTGGGGACGCAGATAGCGGGTCTCCTGCGTGTGCCAAAGAACCGCACGAATAAGGTACCCGGGGTCGTTCTACTGCCCGGTGCCGGTGTGACGAAGGAGAGTGAGCAGGGGCTTGCACGCTATCTCGCCTCTATTGGGTATGCAAGTATCACGATAGACCAGCGCAATCTCGGTGTCATTGATATAAAACGAGACCTGGAGCTATTTCAGGCGGGTAAAGTGCCAGAAGAGCATAAGATGGTGCATGATGCCCTCGCGGCTGCCGCGGTGCTACGAGAACAACCAGAGATAGACAGCGATCGGATCGTGTATATGGGTGAGAGTAATGGTGCCCGATTCGCAATAATCGCATGTGCGATAGACAGAAGGGCAAAGGGTGTAATCGCTATCAGTACCTGCGGCTATGATGTTGATACCGCAATCGCCACGGGCGTATTGCGTGACACCAAAGCGATAGAATTTTACCGGTCTGTTGATCCCGATTGCTATCTTGACCGTATTGCACCGCGTAAATTCGTGATCATTCATTCAGTGAATGACCCGATTATACAGTACAGCGCGGCAGTACGAACATACATGAAAGCATCGATGCCCAAGTCGCTGTATAAAATTGAGACTCACACGCACGGGTACTGTGATGCAATGAAGGGATTCATCGAGGACGAATTGCGTGCCATGGTGAAATGATAGCTGCCTTCGACGATAAGGGAGCGGTTTTGCCTAAATAGAGAACCCATGAAACAGCTCTGCTACTATGATCGGCAATAGAATCACGCCCATGCAATTACTGCGCCTTATACCGCAGTAGATAGGGATGAGTCCAATGGCGGTTGCGACCATGAGCACGAGTAAGCCCATGCAACCGGTGAATATGAGAACGAGAATGGAGAGGAGTATGACAATGGAGAGCAGTAACTTCCGATATGGTATCTGACCAAAGAATAGCGAGAACTGTCTGCCCATGTATCTTGTAATGAAGAACGAGAATGCCGATGCACTTAATACGGTAATGAGCATCAGTATAAACGTTACTGGTGGAGCGAGCCGGATCCAGCGTTGTATATCCATTATCTGCTCTATTGCCATCATCACACCGCTTCTTGCATGCAGTGTGATGTAGAGCGTACCTGTACAAAATATAACATTCGCGGTGTTCACACTGCTAAGGGTGAGGATAACCTGCTCAGGATCTCTATTTCTGCGTGCAAGCATCGCCATTACGGTTGCATGTGCAGATGTGATACCGGGCAGGGCACTGACCACACTGCCAAAAGTAGCACCTGATATTACCGATTTCAATACGCCCGTATGCGCTATCTCAGGCTCATTTATCGCCTGGTCGGGTATCTCTGGCGTGTAAAATAGCGAATAGAGAATGGTTGACAGCCCGAACAGGCCAGAGAACGCGGGGAAGAGCATAGAAGTTGAGGAAGGTAATTCGAAGACCACGAAACCGAATATACCGGAGATGATGAAGACCATCATTGAGAGCGTGATCGCTGTGAGTGGTTCCATACGCTCGGTGAAACTCTCGGTAAGCACGAGCAGTGCGGAGATACCTATGAGCAGGTAAACCATATTATGCTCGAGTATCACGAACAGGTGAGAAGAAGCAATGAAATAGAAAGGTACGAGACATAACATCGAGAATACAACCGCGCCGAAACTGCCTATCGCAGACAGGACAGTGGCTTCATAAGCCCTGCCCTCCAGCAGTAATCTATGTGCGGGTAGCAGATTCAACGCCGTATCACCCTCAGGTGCACCGATGTACGCAGCGGGTATGAAGCTCAAGAATGTGTGTGTCACCGCAGTGGCTAATATCCCGGATGCGATGATGGTACGAGAGGCATAAGAATCGAGGAAGTACAGGTCCTGCAATAATACCGGTGTGATTGATACGAGAATGATGGCTATATTGTTGGGATGCAGACCCGGAACGAGACCGGTCAGCGTACCCAGAAGCACACCGAGCATTATTGCCGCGAATAATAGCAACCCGAATGCGAGCCCGGGCTCCATTTGCCTGTCATGAATAAAATATGAATAAGGCACGATTAAGTAATATTAAAGGGTTAAGTACCAACCATGATAGGAGTTGGAACCGGGCACCGGGAAAAAATTATGGTCATTCCGAGAATAAATTGCAAAATTGACGTTGAATATTTTTGTGAAGTAAAAACTTCTGTTTTGGTCATTGGAATTTTACTGTTGGATATTATTTGGAATTTGGAGCTTGGAGCTTGGGATTTGCAGATATTTTCCGGAATAACTATAGTATCCTCAATCCATTCATTGTCAAGTAACTTATAGGATGTGGTATGTATCTCACGAGGGATGAGGAGCGGATATACGAAGGCGAATCTGGCTGGACGAAGAAGAAGGCGATGGAGATACTCGTTGCTATCGGCGATCTGAACGGGGCATCAAGATTGATACCGGTAAAGAGCGCACATGTCTCCGGTGTATCGTACAGGACTATCGGTGACGCTTTCGTGTTCATAGAGAATCTCGATGACAGGGTGGTGGTGGATACAACATTGAACCCCATGGGCATGGATAGAGCGCTATGGCGGGCTATGAGCATCACAGAGGAGTTTGCAGAGCGGCAGAGCAGGGTACTCGCGGCTTATTCCAGGCTCGGTATTTCACCTGAATGCACATGTGTGCCTTATCTGCTGGGAGGAATGAGCCCGGAAAGAGGCAGTCATATCGCGTGGGCGGAATCGTCAGCTGTACTGTATGCCAATTCGGTCATAGGTGCGAGGACGAATATGGAGGGTGCGCCATCTGCGCTCGCCGCTGCTCTTATAGGTAAAACGCCGCTTTATGGACTGCATATGGATGTTAACAGACTGCCCAGGCTGAGAGTGAAAGTGGACTGCGCACTGAGTGATGCAGATTATAGCGCGCTCGGATATCTCATAGGGGATATAGCAGAGGACAGGATACCATTGATCGAGCTCTCAGAGTCGCTGCCTGATAGGGATGAGTTGAAGCATCTCTCTGCGGCGATAGGGGCTACGGGTGCCGTGGGAATGTACCATGTGAAGGGCGTGACACCGGAGGCTGTGACCGATATAGATGAGACTTACATAGAGGAAGCGATAGAGATAGAGCGGCGTGATCTGGACAATGTCTATGAGGTGTGTGACCATGAACCTGAGGTGATAGCGATAGGGTGTCCGCATTGCTCTCACACCGAGCTGAAGCAGATATGCAGGTATCTCAAGTCAGAAAGCGGCGGTAAAAAGGTTCGCAGGGATGTCTTTGTATTCACCGCGAGGCGAATAAGAGACCGGCTGCGGAATGTGGTGAGGGAGATAGAACGCTATGGTGTCAGGGTCGTCTGCGATACATGCTACGTGGTCTCCCCTGCTTTCCTCCATTACAGGTCGTTATTGACCAACTCCGGGAAGATGAAACGGTATGTGCCGCTAATCTGTGGTGCCTGTGTAGAGTTATGCAGTACAAGGGAATGCATTAGAGCGGCATTTGGTTGAGGCATCTTACGGAGTCAAAGCGGAAGATATTGTTCTTCATCATCAGCAGCAGGACTGGAAATATGGTGCACGCACGTACAGATGCAACAAACAGCACACTTCATGGCAGGATATAAGCGATGAGGATAGCGAAGATGCCACCGGATAACGTCGCCAGGATGTTCACATGGTGCTTATTCAACCTGAGCGGATATCTGTCTTCTACCGTTGCACCAAGAATGCTATCAACAATACTACCGAGGAATCCCGAGACGAGACATATATAAAAGAATAGCATATCAATGCGTAAGGTGAGCTCAAAGCATAAGGTGAGCGATACAGCCGCTATCAAAGCTGAGCCGAGCACAGCAGCGCCGATACCTGGCAAACTGATACCGCCACTCGTCCCCACCGGTACCTTCTTCAGTGTGGTTATCAACCTCGGATTACCCTCTGCCTGCCCTATCTCTGTTGAGAATGTATCCGCGCATGCAGCGGCGACGGCGGCAGAGAAGCCAATTAAAAAAGAAGTATCATGCGT
Source organism: Methanosarcinales archaeon (assembly GCA_025464425.1). GTDB lineage: Archaea > Halobacteriota > Syntropharchaeia > Alkanophagales > Methanospirareceae > G60ANME1. Next base: position 5,939 of record JAODGV010000008.1, read on the forward strand.
GATGCCGAAGATAATGGCAAATATAACAGGAGATAGCCCGTTGCCTATTACATTATTTATGCCCCGCATACCCCTGTTGGATTCCGCGACGCCAAGGGTTTCCTTCTTGGCATATTTATACTTCGTGACGATATTGCCCGAGATAAAGAACGTGAGTAATATGATCAACCCGCAATAGGTATATGACCTGAGTGTTAATACGATAAGGGCACCGAGTATAAGGGTACCCAGTAAAGCCGTGGTGTTTATCTTACGCCGCACGTACGCATATATAACCGCGGACAGAGCTATAAGTGCTGTAATCACAGTTATCCAGATGAGCATAAAATCAACTTGAAGCTCCTGCTATATAAGTGTGTTTTGAAGTACCATCATTCACTCTT
>JAODGV010000008.1:6403-12279 GCA_025464425.1 Methanosarcinales archaeon
TCTTGAAGTACCATCATTCACTCGACCCGGCGGCGGCATCACAACCATCATCATAGAGCGTGCATACAGGGTCCTCCGCGAGGTAATCGCCAGATATAGCATACGCCCTTGATCGGCAACCGCCACATATCTCACTGTATTTGCATCTACCACACCTGCCTTTTAGCTCACGTGCACGTAAAGCCCTGAACACTTCCGATTCCTCTACAATATCAAGCAATCCTGCTTCTCTCACATTGCCCGCCCTCACGGGCAGATACGCACATGGTGTGACATCGCCGTTCGGGAAGATATGGAAACGAGAGATACCAGCGGTACAGCCTCTAAATTGGGGTTCTTCACCATCCACAAGCCCGGTTGATCGGAGATAAGCCCAGTATTGCGGGTTGCATATAGGCTTGAGCCAGACTTTGACACCCAGCTGCTTCTCCAGCACGAAGTCAAAGAATTTCATGTTCTCCTCGGGTGACAAGCATGCATCAGAAATCTCCTTACCCCGTCCTACTGCAATCAGATATATAAGATATATCCGCCAGAGCCCCATTTTATCCGCAAGCTTGATTATACCCGGTAGTTCGTTATAATTGTACTTCGTGACCATGGAGAAGAGCTGAACTTTGAGTCCCACGTTCATGCATACCTTCATACCCCTGAACGCTGCCCTGAACGCGCCATCAACACACCTGAAATGGTCATGCGCCCGTCCTAACCCATCAATACTTATCGCAACACGCTCTAAACCCGCAGCCATCAGCTTCTTCGCCACTTCCTCGGTTATCAGCGTGCCATTCGTCGCCATCACCACCTGCATCTCAAAAGACGAGGCATATTCTATCAGGTCATATATATCAGGACGCAGTAGCGGCTCACCGCCCGTGAATGCGAATTTGACATGCCCGAGCTTCGCCGCCGACTCTATGATTCCAAACCCCTCGTCCGTACTGAGTTCCCCCTCGGGCTCATCACTTATCGAACAGTGCTTGCATCTCAGATTACATCTCTTCGTTACCGCCCATACAACCTCCCCGGGCATATAGCTGAAACAGCCAGTACCTACTGCATCATTCGCAAATACCTCCGCCATGTGCTCAGTTAGCCATGCACTCGCTTCTCTGATATTTTTCATCAAATCTTCGTCTTCCTGTTCATCCATTATAAATATATCCTTTTATGTTCATCTCCACCAGATACGATTATATATCTGATTCGGGTGTAGAACCAGATAGGGGTAAAAGATGGTTGATCGTCTCAGCCGTGTCATTATTATCACAGCGATCTGCGCATTCAGTGCACAATTTGGCGTCACCGTTATTGCCACCCCGCTTGCCTGGTGGGTGGTTGAGGAGTTTGAGACCACGTGGTTTGTATCTTCACTGATATTCTCAGCATTTACGATTGCGAGTACACCGCTGGAGATTCCTGGCGGTATATTGTCAGATAGAATAGGTAGACGCCCGCTGATTGTTGGCGGATTATTGCTTTATGCTGGTGCATCCGTTCTATTCCCGTTTGCACGTGTAGCATCCGATCTCATATTCACGAGGTTGCTGCAGGGTGCGGGCGCGGGCATCTTCTTCCCTGCCATTACCGCGCTGATCACCGAGACGACGAGCTATGAGAACCGTGGACATGCAATGAGCATTTACAACATAGGTGTTGGTGCAGGTATGGCTCTGGGTCCAGCCGTAGGAGGGTTACTATTCACCAGATACAATATCTTCATGCCGTTTTTTCTCTGCGCTGGCTTCGCACTCGTCAGTGTAATACTTGTGAGTCTGTTAGTACCCGAACCCGGGCATAAAGCCATAGATAGAGCCAAATTACAGGTTACAGGCGGTAATAGAAGCGCTATTATGGCTTCCTGCATCATTATATTCTTTGGTATAGGAGTTGCTGCGATAATGACGCCGGTATTCGCACCGTTTGCCGCAAAAGAGCTCATGGGTTCGTTATCATTACCAGAAAGGCTGGAAATCATCGGGTACATACTATCCGCCATGCTCGCTGTCTTTACCATATTACAGATGCTCTTCAGTAAGTTGATGAAGCATGTGGGTGAGCTTAATCTCTCACTACTCGGTCTGTTCTTATGCGGCTCGGGAATGCTTGCGCTGTATTTCGCAACCGCACCTGTCGAGTTATTCATGATAAGTGCGGTACTGGGTGCCGGACTGGGTGCTCTATCACTCGGTACATTGACACTGGCGTCGAAATCGGCAAAGACGGAAGAAGGTAAGGTGATGGGCATCTACTACACGTTGTTTTATGCCGGACTGGGTGCTATTCCGCTATTCTGTGGCTGGCTATCTGACGTATCAGGACCGAGAATACTGTTCCTCGGCTATGCAATGCTACTATTCGTACTGTGCGTTGTGATATGGATATATGCATTGTTCAGACCTATATTTCGGAGCATATAAGAATAAGATAAGAATAAGAACAGAATACACCATAGCCCTTGATAAATCCCGGTTCAACGAAGCCCATCCGTTCCGGACTCCGGGTGCGCACGTGAATATTGAAACTTTTTATATAGTTATGTATATTAGTATAACTAACACTAACCCGCCTTAACTCAGTCTGGAAGAGTGCGCGGCTGTAGTGCGATTTTTTGACCACCTCCCAAGGTTATACCGCGCGCGGAAACCGTGCAGTCCCCGGTTCAAATCCGGGAGGCGGGATTTATTTACCCTTATCCATTTGTATTACCGATGACACTCCATAAGCGCGGTATACGGGTGCTCGGGATAGCCGAGAGTTTCGTCCGTGATTATGAGCGATCAATGCTCGCGGGTATAGTTATGCGTTCGGACTTAATCATAGACGGTATCGCATTTCAGACGATAACAGTGGGTGGAATAGACGCAACAGAGGGCATACTGCTGTTATTCAATTCGTTGCAGCGGCGTGATATAAACGTGATGATGCTCAATGGCTGTGTTATCAGCTGGTTCAACATAGTTGATCTGGACAGAATCTATGCGACACTGCATATACCCCTCATATGCATAACGTATGAGGAATCATCGGGTCTGGAAGAGCATATAAAACACCATTTCTCGGGTAGAGAACTCGATTTGAGGTTAGAAGCTTATCACCGACTGGGTAACCGTACCCCCGTGAAATTACATAACGGGCATGAGATCCTCATACGGTTTCTTGGTATGGATAAGAGCGATGCGCAGGGTATCCTCAACAGGTTCATTCAGCATGGTAAGGTACCGGAGCCACTGAGAGTGGCGAAGATGACGGCAAGAGCCGCACTGCGTTACTTCTCCAATTAGAGCAGTACTTCTATATCCAGTTGTTCCGATAATTCCTTATATCTGTTCCTTATCGTGACCTCCGTGACACCCGTCACATCTGATACCTCTTTCTGTGTTCGGTGCTCGCCATTCAATATGGCGGCGATATAAATAGCGGCAGCCGCTATGCCGATTGGACCACGTCCGTTGGTCAGCTCCTTCTCAGAAGCTTTCTTTATTATCTCTATCGCCTTCGCTCTTATGTCACCACCAAGTCCGAGCATGGAGCAGAACCTGGGTACGAAATCAATGGGTGATGCGGGCAATACCTTGATGTCCAGTTCCCGGAGTAAGAACCGATAGGCACGCGATATCTCCTTCTGCTCCACCCGTGACACCTCCCTTATCTCCTCAAGTGTTCGTGGTACACCATACTGCCTGCACGTGATGTACAGAATAGCGGAGGTGATACCCTCGATACTCCGTCCACGAATAAGATGCTTCTTCATTGCTTTGCGATACAGCATGGATGCGGCTTCACGGATATTCACCGGCAGTTTCAATGCAGATGCCATCCGGTCTATCTCAGATAGTGCGAATATGAAGCTCCTCTCTGTTGTATTCGCTATATGTGTCCGCTGCTGCAATTTCTTCAGCTTGTATTGCTCACCGCCCTGCGCTGTCCCCCAGTTGGTGAGCGTGCTCAGCCCCTTATCATGGATACGATAAGTGAGAGGAGCACCGACCCTCGCACGCCTGGACATCTGCTCGGAATCGAAGGCACGCCATTCTGGTCCCATGTCAACAATGTTCTCAGCAACCACCAGCCCACAGTCAGCACAAAATATCTCCGCCCTATCATAATCACGAATCAGGCACTTAGAGCCACATTCCGGACATTCTTTTATTTCCACCTTATCCTGCTTCTTATCCTTACCCCCTCCCTTCTCCCGCTTTGGGGTTGCCATCTTAATACCACCTTAACCATCACAATATAAATATGATCTTTTCACTTCAGCTTCTCTATCGTTTTCCATGACCGGCGAACATACACGGGGATATGATTTTGCTGCTCATTCAGTATGCGTTTCAGGAACTGTATGGTCTTTGGATCTGAAGGGTATCCACTCCCTATCTCCACACCTATTTCGGCTGAAAGTGCTCTAATTGACCTGTCCCGATATACTTTCGCCATTATAGATGCCGCACTGACCACGGGATAATTGATGTCTGCTTTGAACTCCGAGATTATCTCGATATTATCATCACGGTTGCATTTCTTCATGATGTTGGATGCGAACCGTTCTGGCTTGACATCCGCGGCATCAACATAGACCCTGTCGGGCTTCAGGAGTTCAATAATGTGTGAGAACAGCTCAACTGTGATTGCATTCATGCTCTGCCACTTCCTGCGCTCGTCTATCTCTCGCGCGGTCAGTTCTATAACCTGAACATCAGTAGCGCCCTCTATGATAGCCGCGAGTTCTTCTCGCCTCTTCGGACTTAGCCGCTTTGAATCCCTTACACCTATCGCATCCAGCCCTTCAAAGTTCACCACACCGGCGACGAAGAGGGAGCCTATTACAGCACCTCTCCCCGCTTCGTCTATGCCTATTATTCTCATACCAGATCTTCATACGCAGATGAAGCAGCGATCGCACCTTCTGCGCATGCAACAACCACCTGCCTCAGACCACCAGTAACGTCACCCGCCGCATATACCCGTTTTATGTTTGTCCTCTGGCTTTTATCGGTGATTATGTAATTCTTCTCATCGAGTGTGACACCGATCTTCGCTGCCAGTTCACTGTTTGGATCTTCTCCAATAGCAACGAATACGCCAGCCACGGGCAGCTCGCGTTCAACGCCGCGGGTATCAATAACAACGCTTTTTACCACGTTATCGCCTTTTATCACTTTCACAACCGAGTTCCAGCAGATATTAACATCCGCCTCGCCCAGTTTCTGCTGCAGATACTGTTCCGCTCTGAGTGCATCCCGTCTGTGAATCAGCGTGACCTGACAGCCGAGATTGTACAGGTACAGCGCAGTCCTGGCAGCAGAATCGCCACCGCCAACCACAGCTACATTCCTGTTCTTGAAGAAGAAGCCATCACAGGCGGCGCAGTATGATACGCCCTTACCGAGGAACTCCCCCTCTCCCTTCACTCCCAACCGTCTGTGTCTGGTCCCCGTACATATTACAATCGCTTTTGCGTGATAGGAGTTCTTATCAGTGCTGACTTCAAACCCGTCCGCTTTCGGTTCTATCACGTCCACCCGCTCCAGCTCACGTATCTCAACATATTTCATCACATGCTCTTTCATCCTCGACGCCAGCTCCATTCCGCCTATCTCGTTGAATCCAGGATAATTCTCAATCGCCGGTGCTTCGTTTGACAATCCACCACATATCCCCCGCTCAAGTACCAGGGAGTCCAGACCGCTTCTTACACCGTACATACCTGCGGTCATGCCCGCGGGTCCCGCACCAATCACGATCAGTTCTTTTTCCATCATGATGATTTATCTTAAATAGTTGCTGCATTATTATAGGGGGCCCGTGGTCTAGGTGGTTATGACGTCGCCTTGACGAGGCGGAGGTCATGCGTTCGAATCGCATCGGGCCCA
>JAODGV010000009.1 GCA_025464425.1 Methanosarcinales archaeon
TGCTCCGGTAGCCCCTCAACCATCTTGATCACCACTAAATAGAAATGTAAATAGAAAAGTTATAGTATGTGTATAATGGAAGAAGTTCAGTAGCCCCGGAGAAGCAGGTGCTACTACAAGACGCCTGAGAATAGACTGAAAGGAACTATCCTCATCGCCTGTAATCACAATCGCTTATTTCAAGACGTGGTGCGACCTCCGTGTTAGCTCAGGCTATCTCGCGAAAATGGTCTATGAATCATATACAACAACTTATATATTAGGAGCTTCAACTTGATTTTATGCTGCTCACAACTGTAATTACAGCTCTTATAGCCCTGTCTGCGGTAATATATGCGTACGTGCGGCGGAAGCTAAACACCAGCGCTCTACTTGGCACTCTCATACTTGGTGCCGTTATCGTATTAACACTCGGATTGCGATATGCCTGTTCCGGGCTGCTCATGTTACTCGCATTCTTCATTTCGGGCAATATCGTCACGAAGTATAAATACGAAGATAAGGAAGCCCTTGGCGTCGCGGAATCGAATAAGGGTATGCGTGACATAAATAATGTGGCAGGCAACGGGCTATCTCCGGCTATATTTGCCATTGTCTTCGGCATCACACATGATACTTCTTTTTTAGTCGGCTTCTCCGGCGCCGTCGCTACTGCCTGTGCAGATACGTTCTCAACCGAGATAGGGCAGGCGGAGGGTAATCCGAGGTTGATAACCACACTGAGGAAGGTGCCGGTGGGTACGAATGGTGGTGTCAGTTTGCCCGGGCTCGGCGCTTCTGTGCTCGGCTCCGCTTTGATATCGGCTGTAGCGCTCACCCTACGCTTTGATATGCTATTATTCCCCATATGCCTCATCTCGGGGTTCTCCGGCGGTATCGTTGATAGCATTCTTGGTGCAACGGTAGAAGACAGGTATCCGCTCAGATTGAACAAGCACCATGTGAATATCATGGCGACGTTATCCGGCGGTATCATTGCTATACTGATCGCGTATATACTGTCATGATAGTTGCGGTGGTGGGTATGCCCAGTCGGTGATGAAAAAATAAAGAAGCATATCGTTGTTACAACAAAAGGAATCCAGATAATGAAATTAAGTGCGAAATACAGGTCTATACAGCGTATCTCTCCGTCTCGGTGTCCTGCCCGCGTCCTTTATCACCCGCTCAAGCTCCTCCGGGCTCATGTATTCGCCCGCCAATGCGCCCGCCAATCTCGATATGTTCTCCTCCATCAGTGTGCCACCCAGATCGTTCACACCGAAATATAACATGCGTTGCGCGCCTGATATGCCAAGTTTAACCCACGATGCCTGTATATTCACGCAATACGGGTGAAGTATAACCCTCGCGAGTGCATGAACCATAGCGTCCTCTACGAATCCAACCTCTCGTTTCACCATCCTCCCGAGTTCGTTATTCCTGCGCATGAACTTAAGCAGTACGAACTCGGTAAAACCCCCTGTCTCCTTCTGCAAATCCCTTATAATGAACATGTGGTTTATCCTGTCTTCCCATGTCTCTATATGCCCGTACATGATAGTTGCGGTGGTGGGTATGCCCAGTCGGTGCGCAGTCATTATTATATCACACCATTTAGCCGTGCCCAGCTTCCTCGGACATATGATCGCCCTTATCCGATCATCCAGTATCTCGGCTGCCGTGCCCGGAATAGAGCCCAGACCCGCTTTCTTCAGTTCCTTCAGCACTTCTCGCTCCTCTATTCCCGTATTCCTCGCTACATGATGTATCTCCATTGGAGAGAATGCGTGGATATGAACTTCAAACTCCGATTTGATGCATTTAACAAGCCTGCAATAATCGTCCAGCACGAGGTCTGGATGCAATCCACCCTGGACACATATCTCCGTCGCTTCGTTCTGCACCGCCTCCTCCACCTTCGCCAGAACCGCATCCATACTGAGCATATACCCACGCTCCTTCTCACGCCTGAATGCACAGAACTTGCAGTTACCGATGCAAACGTTCGTGAAATTTATGTTCCTGTTCACCACATAAGTGACAATATCGCCTTTCGTCTCTTTACGTAATTCATCGGCGATATAGAAGAGAATATGCGGGTGATTCACCATAAACAATGCGTCTGCACGGTCTATCTCACCGCGCCTCGCACGCTCGTATAAACTATCGAAATCAAGTTCCATTCTCATGTAATTCCGGTTATTATCTCCTGGTTGAGGTCAAATACTGTTGCTTTATCCCCACCATTCCTTATTACCAGCTTCTTACTCGCGTCTATCTCACCGACCACAGCCGCTGTTACACCCGCAGCTTCAAATATATTGATACATTCCCTGCCGCTATCGGTGTCTCCGACCGTGAGCACGAAGCCCGTGCCCGGGTACATCTTCAGCCAGTGCCCGATGGAGATATCTAAATCAGGCATCGGAATCCTCTCCAGCTCCACCTGCGCACCCACACCCGAAGATTCCAGCAGCATACCGAGCGTACCGAGTGTACCTGGATTGCTTATATCTTTACCAGCCGTAGCCAGCTTCTTCTCCCCTATCTCCACCATCGTATTCAACTGTTTCTTGATCTCTGCTGATGATCTCAGGGTTGTATTGTCCCATGCCAGATTGTACTTCGGATATATCCTGCCATCAAGGTCAACTGCAACAATAACCTTGTCGCCACGCCTGGCACCACTGGATAATATCACACTGTCACGCTTCACAGTGCCGACCACACCAACATCAAGAGCATCATATGCCGTATCTGGATGGAGATGCCCACCTACCATCGGTACGCCGAACTTCTTCACGCCCTCACACATCCCTCTGCCCAGTTCGGAACACAGATTCTTCTTCTGCGTTGACGTCAGGTTCACCATTGCGAGCGGAGTGCCACCCATCGCCGCTATATCGTTCACATTCACCAGTACCGCGCAATAACCCGCCCACCATGGATCGGCATTCAGCAATTTACCCCATATCCCGTCTATTGCGAGCAATATGAAGTTGTCATCATCCACTTTCAGCACCGCGGCATCCTCGCCAAAGCCCGCTACCGTCTTGCTACCCATCATATCGGCATTCCCGAGTGTTTTGACAAGATCCTTTATCGCACTCTTTCGTTTCACACCCTCAAAGTTCCTCAGTTCCTCTGCTAAGGATTCCAGATTCACGCTCATTTCACGCATCTGTGCTCTTCCACCTCTTCTATTATTCCTTTCAGTTCCTCTATATCCTTTATCCTGAAATCAGCAACCTCGAACAGCTCACCCGGTCTGTCCGCAGCTTCCTGTAACGATAAAACCGCTATATCTGATTCACAAAACGCGAGATAATCATTCCTGTCATCTCCCACCATCATCACCTTATACCTGCTCTTCAATTCATGCACCAGATCTCGCTTATCCTCCGGCGTCATCATACCAAATATGTTATCTGTTGGTACTTCAGGTATATAAGGAGAGATCTCATCGGGTTCCACCCTGTCACCAGATGCTATGAATATCTCATAACCCTTCTGACTCAGGTACTTCAGAATCCTGCGCGTCCCCGGGAACAAATTTATACCACCAGCTATCAGATATTTTACACTTTTGCTCGCCATATCAGCTATCAAAGCAATTCCTGTCACCGGCAGAATATTGCATCGCCTTAAAAGGCGCATCGCCTCATGCACATCCCCCATCCTGATCTGCTCATCGTTCAAAATCGTATCTATCACCTCTCTATCATCTACCCCTTCTCTCTTATATATCACTTTAATTTCTATTTTTTTCTCCCTCATCACCTGGGACAGTAACTTCGAATCGTCTTCTATCGCCAGGGTATCACCATAGCGAGTCTTTAATATCACCATTGCACCCTTAACCAATCTGTCCGTACAGGTCAACCCCGATACCCTGCTCCGTTTCGTTATACCACGATCTATAATCTTTATTATTCTGAACGGGGCATAGAGCACGCCAGCCCCGTCAAACACTACCGCTAAATCACTCATTGTTCATCATCTATAATAAGATGATAATATCCCATGGCATTTAATATTTAAAGTGATACACGGCAAAAATTACTTTATAGATGACTGATATTATTACAGAGAGATGGTTCAGGATCTCGTGACCGAGCGATGGGAAGATTTTCTTAAGCGGTATTGCTGGAATGAACTTGTAGAATTATCAAATTACTACCCTGAGCAGCGAAGTTTACTCGTTAAATTCGCGGATATGGACCTTTATGATCCAGATCTCGCGGATATGGTACTGGAAAATCCCGATGCGGCTATCACAGCAGCGACACGGGCATTGCGAAGTATAGATCTCCCGACCGGAATCGTGCTTGAAGAGGCGAACTTCCGTGTGATAAAGGTACCGAGAAGGCTTAAAATACGCGATATCAGGAGTGAGGATATAGGCAAGCTTGTATGTATAGAAGGTCTGGTGACGAAAGCTACGGAGGTGCGACCGAAGATAGTGGTAGCGGTATTCGAGTGCCCGTTCTGCCATCATGTCTTCTCGCTGGAGCAGAGCGGTCGGGAGTTCAAGGAGCCTGCCGAATGCGACCAGGAAAGTGGTGGCTGTGGTCGTAAGATCCAGCATTTCAAACTCCTGGTCGAGCAGTGTAAATTCGCAAATGCGCAGAAGATCAGATTACAGGAGTCACCGGAGGAACTGCGTGGTGGTGAACTCCCACAGGCGATTGATATTTACCTTGAGGACGATCTCACAGGTGTGGTCTCTCCGGGCGACCGTGTTATTATCACAGGCATCCTCAGATCGTATCAGCGAACCTCCAGGTTCGGTAAAACTCCTTTCTTCGATATCTATCTCGAGGGTAACTCACTGGAGCATAAGGAGGAGGAATTTGAGGAGATCAAGATAACGGAAGAGGACGAGCGAAGGATTATGGAGCTCAAGAATCAGCCTGATATTTACGATAAGCTGATAAAGAGCATTGCACCCTCCATTTACGGCTATGAGGAGATAAAAGAGGCGATGGTACTCCAGCTCTTCGCGGGTGTGTCGAAGGAACTGCCGGACGAGACGCGTATACGCGGTGATATACACGTGCTTTTAGTTGGTGATCCCGGTGTAGCGAAGAGCCAGTTACTGACCTATCTTGTGAAATTAGCCCCGAGGGGGCTGTATACCGGTGGTAAGAGCAGTACCTCCGCAGGTCTGACGGCAGCGGCGGTTAAAGACGAGTTTGGCGAGGGGCGATGGACATTAGAGGCTGGTGCTTTAGTGCTCGCAGATAAAGGTATTGCTGCGGTTGATGAGATAGACAAGATGCGTAAAGAGGACAGGGACGCACTACACGAGGCAATGGAGCAACAATCTTTTGCACCCTCCTTCGAGTTAACGCTCGCAACAGGCGATAAAAAAGCAATCGGGGAGTTAGTAGACGGTTTAATGAATGAGGATAAGGAGAATGTGATAAAAGGAGTGAACTGTGAAATTCTCCCTTTGAAGAATAAAACGTTGCGAATACTGACTACGGATTTTGATAGAATATTTGAGACCCAGATAGACAGGGTGAGCCGGCATTTAGCGCCAGGGTATTTCATAGAAATCTCTCTTCAAAATGGTCGAACGGTGAAGATAACGCCGGAACATCCCTGCTGGGTGGTCAGGAATGGCAGGATAACCACAATCCCGGCTGAAGAGGTCGTTGAAGGGGAATACCTGCCGATACCTGCATATCTGCCAATCCATGGTGAGTCTCAGCACTTCAACTTCTTTCAAGATAAGAGAAATTACCGTAAGGAGATAGGAATACCGGCACATAGTACACCGGAGTTCTGCCGATTCCTTGGCTATCATCTCAGCGATGGGAGTTATGAGTTAAATCGTGGTATAAAGAATGGTATTAATTTCTGGAATTCCAATCCCGTGCTAATAGAAGACTACACTTCCTTAGTAAAGAATATCTTCGGCATAGAGCCGTATATACAAACGCGAGGGAAGAGAAAAGGCGTACGCATCACATCCATGCACTTAGTAGACTTCCTGCATGAAATTGACCCCTCGCTTTTGATGGATGGAAAGAGGAAGCGTATTCCACCGCTGATAATGAAAGCCAGAAAAGAGGAGATTTCACAATTATTGAGGGCTCTATTTGACGGAGATGGCGGCGTATTCTGGAGTCAAAGAAACGGGGTGCGTGTAAAGTTGACGATAGAGAACCGGGAAATGGCAGAACAGGTGCAGGAATTATTATGCAGATTCGGTATCAGGGCAACGATCTTTGAAGAGTCAGAAAACATTTATCGTGTAGATATAACGGGTCAGGATAACCTGAGGATATTTTATCATGAAATAGGTTTTCTATCACCGGCAAAAAGAGCCCGACTGGAGAAATACCTGCGGATAAAGAAGACTTACAGAACACAGATCGAACTGGTGCCGAACGTAAAGGATAGCGTGCTGGAAACGGCGAAGAAGCTGAGGATAAGCCTGCGTAAAGTATTTGGCTACTCACACGACAGAGCGGTAAAAAATATGCAAAAGGAGAAGCTCAAAGCGTATGTGCTGCTATTTGAGTCCAGATTGAGCGAGGTCGAAGAAGTGATGGAGAGTATAAGGGCGGAACAGAGATGGAGAGAATTGAAAAGAGTTCGACGTGATTTCAGAATTCCGATGACAGAAATTGCCAGGGTGATAGGGGTTTCGACGCAGACCATCAGGAATTGGGAAGATTCTGAAGCCGGATCGGTCGAGAGATACCGTTCCGCTTTGATTACCACACTCGAGCGAATGCTGGCGAGTAAAGAGTCTGTATCAGAGCTGAGGAAGCTGGCATTTGGTGAAGTCTCGTGGTGTAGAGTGAAGAAAGTGGAGAAAATAGAGAATAAGGATGTAAAATGGGTATACGATGTTACCGTAGAGCCCTATCATACGTTCATCTCGAATAATATGGTTCTCCATAATACCGTCTCAGTCGCGAAAGCGGGCATAATGGCTCGTTTGAACTCGCGTTGCGGGCTGTTAGCCGCGGCGAACCCCAAATATGGGCGATTTGATAAGTATACACCGATTGCTGAGCAGATAAATATGCCACCCACGCTCCTCTCACGGTTTGACCTGATATTCACCATGATGGACCGCCCGGACGAGGAGCTTGACATGAGGACTGCGGAACATATAATAGAGACGCACTATGCAGGCGAACTGCTCGCACGGCTTGAGAACATCGGTAAGATGGACATAGCGGAGAAAGAGCATTTCGAACAAGCAGTCAAGGAGATGGAGCCGCCAATCCCGGGTGAACTGCTACGGAAGTACGTGGCATGGAGCAAGAGGAATGTATTCCCGGTGATGTCAGAAGGCGCGAAGAGGAAGTTCCTCGATTTCTATATCGGACTCCGCAGGCAGGGCTATGAGGATGAAGACGCACCTGTTCCTGTTACCGCCAGGCAGTTAGAGGCGCTGATCCGGCTCGGCGAGGCGAGGGCGAGGGCACGATTGAGTGATCAGATAACGGAGGAGGATGCCGAACGCGTGATCAATCTCGTGAAATACTGCCTGAATCGCGTATTTGTGGATCCAGAGACCGGCAGACTCGATGCCGACTGGGTCACCGTGGGCATAACGAAGACCAGAAGAGACCGTGCGAGGTCTATAAGGGAGATAATAAAGGATCTGGAACGCGAGTATGGCGAGGAAGTGCCGCTGGATGAAGTACTTGATATAGCGGAGGAGGAGGGTATGGAGCGTGATAAGGCGGAGGAGATAATAGAGGTGATGAAACGGGATGGTATACTCTTCTCGCCATCGAGTGGCGTTATCAAGTTTGTGAGATAGGCACGAACTTTGTACCGTAATATACAATCCCGCGTGCGCCTTCCTCGCCCAGTTTGCGGAAGGTTGCGCGAACGCGCATACCGGTATGTATCTCCCCGGGCTCACATATCACCTCTGAGAGCAGCTGTGTACCCTCGTCCAGCCGTATTATCGCCAGTGTGTATGGTATCTGCCGGTTGAGATTCCCTGGTGCCTGATGCACCGTCGTGTATGTTACGACTTCCCCGGTACCCCTGAACCTGTATGGTACTATCCTGCCCTTACGCCGGCATCGCGGGCAGATAGCACGAGGCGGGAAGAAGAAACTGCCACAATTCTGGCATCGCGTACCCTCAAGGTTGTAACGCGCTGCCTGCTCACGCCAGAACTTCGCTGTTGACGCCATCTCCTATACCTCATAATTTAATGCCGCTTAACTAAATTAATATAATGGTTGCGGGATTACTTTAACGGTCTGGTACTCATATGGAATCATAGTTATTCCGGAAAATATCTGCAAATCCCGGGCTACACAGGCACCAGATTCCAATGACCAAAAACCTTTTAAAGGTTTATTTTGAAAACAGGACGCAACGTCTCTATCATTATTTTTGACGTGCCTCTTACTGGCTCTATCTTCAGATGGAATTTCGATGCGAAAGCCTTCACCACGCGATCAAAATATTCATCACGCTCATCTGCTTCTGTGTAGCATATCTTCATAACTCGCTTATAATGGTTCTTCAACAGTTTTATTATGGCGTGAGTATCCTTCTTATTCATACCCCCTCCTGCTGCTATATCAATGGTCTCGAGTATGACCTGCGGCTCCTCTATTATATAAGCACCGGCTGGTGTCATGAAGAATGTACCCGCCTCTTCACGCAACAGCTCCTGAACGCGTTCCTTACCCAGTGCAATCTCTATACAGTTGTTCAATATCTCACCCCTGTATCTTGGTATCACCACGGGCACATCTGCCCTGCGTATAAGCTCTTCCATATCGGCTGCTGTGCTACCGCAAAGCCCGTAGCCGAGTAATACGCAATCCACAATGGGACTCAGCCTCTCTATCCACTCCTCTATATTTGCTCTCAACTCCCACGGGCGATCATGGAGTCTCAACACAGCCGGTATGATGATCACCGAATCCTCAGTAGTGTGAGCCTTCTTGATGCTATCAAAGGTCTTCTCCTCTATCACGATACTATCATCAGTGAATACAGAAAGAAACCGCTCGTTTGTCTTCTTGACCGCCACGAGCATCGCAGGATTCACTGTCTCGGGCAATACCACGAACACATGTTTGATACCCGTCCATTTGACGACATCATATATCTCCTGTCTCAATATCTCACAGGAGATTATACCGAGGTGCATTTACTTTACTCTGGCACCACTTCCACACCATACTCTTTCTCAAGGAATTCTATGCATTCTTCTCTCGTTATTCTATGCCTGGCGGGCACTTTCTTTCGTTCTATCCTCCGATATTTTATCCGGTAGCCCGGTCTCTTCAGTGATACAGCGACATCCATGCCAAAGATGCCAACATCAGGGTCATAACGAATACCGAAATCGGTATGTTCCGCAATGCCGAACGAGAAATTGCCATAGGTATCAAACTGACTGAGATATAGCTTGTTCTGTATTTTAAATGCACGTGTCAGGAACTCATGGGCACGAGCACCCCTCAATGTGACCTTACACGCTATCGCCTCTCCACGTTTTATACCAAATGGCTGAATGGTCTTCCTTGACTTTATCTTCACCGGTCTTTGACCCGCGAGTGCGGGACTGGCGAGCAGTTTCTCAGCCTTTGCCAGCTTCTCACCGCTCTCGCCCACGCCCATATTTATCACTACCTTGTCCACCATTATCCGTCTCATAGGGTTCATATAATCATAATCACGCCCCTACCGGTATTTCTATTCGGTCTTCACCAACGACGAAGAGATAATCAACGATCGTCTCGAAGCTATCCTCTTCAGCGCCTCCAAGCGGTTTCAGCCTTACTACGTTCGGCTCCGGACTCCTGAGCACTTTCAGCTCCTCTATCTCACCCAGTTGCGCCGAATGCGTACCACCAATAATAATACCCTTACTGCCGGTCTTACATGCGAAGTGGCGCGAAATCGTATTCGTAGCGAGTTCAAGCATGATGGAATCGTGTGTTTTTATCCTGTCTTTATCCTCGGGCTTCAGCAGGAGGTTGCGACCATCATGCAGGTTTAATTGTATAACACCACCCCTTAGCATCTTCCGGTTCTCCACACGGCATAACTTCCGCTTGGCTTCTTCTGCAACTATCGAATGCAATATCAGCTTGCCACGTCTGTCCATCAGTACCATGTAATGCGCATCTATCTCAGGTATGGAGATGATATCGAAGATGCCAACCGGGAATTTATGGTCTTTTCTTACACGCCCATCAACCAGGATGTTACCTTCATTCAGTATCCTCTTCGCTTCTTTACCCGTATCCGCCAGTTTGAGCATATCTCGTACGACCAGTAGCAGGGGTATGCTCCTGTCCTTTGGATGCGGTCCCGGTCTGGGCTTCACCGTCCAGTACGCGCTCTTGCGATTTATCTGCCAGCTTCTTGGTGCTGCTATTCGCTTCTGATGCTTGCTCATATTTTTCTCAATACCATAATATTATAAAAACATGAAACAGCGTACGGGCATAATTGGCGGTACAAGTCTATTTGATACCAGACTGATAAGTGAATGTAGAGAGGAGGTGGTGGATACGAGATATGGTGATGTTTACCTGCTTGTGTGTTCCGGTTTTGTGTTCATACCCCGACATGGCAGAGACCGGAATATACCACCACACAGGATAAATCACAGAGCGAACATAATGGCGTTCAAAGAGCTTGGTATTGACCGTGTCATAGGAGTGACTTCGGTGGGCAGTCTGAGAGAAGCGATAAAACCCGGTACATTGTTCGTGCCACATGATTATATCAGCCTGTGTAATATCCCCACCTTCTTCGACGATGAAATCGTGCATATCACACCATGTCTGGCGGAAGATTTGAGGCTCGAACTGATAGAGGCAGCGAATTCGCTGAATATACCGGTGATTGCACGTGGTGTTTATTACCAGAGTGTGGGTCCAAGGCTGGAGACGAAGGCTGAGGTGCGGTTCATAAAGGACTATGCAGATGTCGTGGGTATGAGTATGGGCGCTGAAGCCACACTTGCAGCGGAACTGGGTATTCATTACGCGAATTTGAGCTCGGTAGATAACTACGCACATGGTATAACACCCGAGGTGCTGGATTATCACAAGATAGTGGATGCGGCATCGAAGACACGAGTGAAAGTGGAGCAGGTACTGATGCGTGTTATTTATGGTCAGCATGCAGGTGAGATATGATGCGGATAGCGGGCGTTTTCAACCACGACAATGCTCTTGAAGCGCTGACAAGGGGCTTTGAGGTGCTGAATAATGTTGAATGGCGTAATATAGTATGCGATGAGAATCTGAGGAATGGAATAGCGTCCAGTGGTGAACTGAATAACGGGTTTGCTGCAGATACCGAATACACAGCCTTAACGGAGCTTTTTGATTACGTTGATAGCGCCCTGACATGCGATAGTGGGCAGACTAACAGCTATGATGGCGGTTTTGCTTTTGCATGGTGGCGTGAAGATAGCGATGAGGTAATTATAGCGCGTGATATACTGGGCATAAAACCGCTATGGTTCGCGCATGCCGATGGGTTCGCATTTGCGTCCGAGCGTAAGATGCTGGAGGCGATGGGGTTTCCACATGCTATACCGCTTGAGCCGCGGGTGGCATTGCGATATGCCATAAAAGGAGACATGTTGCGGTTTGAGGAACGTTCTTTCTTCTCCATTGAACCTGAGCTGAACGAAGACATACCTGCGCTTAAATCTCAATTACTGAAGCTGTTACGAGATAGTATAAGGAGAAGGATACCCGCGGGCGAGAAGTTCGGTGTGTTATTTTCCGGCGGACTGGACTCCACGCTCATAGCGTATCTGTGCAAAGGCATGGATTTCTGCTGTTATACCGTAGCGGTGGAGGATGAAGGTATGAAACCAGCGGAAGACCAGGAATTTGCAACCCGATTAGCGGCTGAACTTGGATTTGAAGTGCGAGTGAAGCACATACGTGCCGGTGATATGGAGCGGTATCTCAGGATGGTTATACCCGTGATTGAGGATACGGACGTGGTGAAGGTAAGCGTGGCATTGCCACTCTATGCGGCATGTGAACTCGCTGCTGAAGACGGTATAAAGACAGTGCTGTATGGACTTGGCACGGAGGAGGTATTCGCGGGTTACGAGCGTCATAAACGTGTGCCGTTAGATGCGGTGAATCGGGAGTGCCTTTCCGGTCTGCGGTCTATGTATGAACGTGACCTGTATCGTGATGACACGATAGCCAGGGCATGTGGTGTATCGCTACGTGCACCGTTTCTGTCTACCGAGCTCGTTGAGTTCGGATTGAGGATACCGGCTACTTTGAAGATACGTGATAACGCCGGTAAATGGATTTTACGTGCGATAGCGCGAGAAATCGGTCTGGAAGAGGTGGCACGGAGGAGGAAGCGAGCGATACAGTACGGCTCGAATACAATCAAAGCAATAGATAAGCTGGCGAAGGAGAACGGGTACAGATATAAAAATGAATATCTGAGGCGGTTTTATCCCGCACGAGCAATCAAGCTTGGCTGTATCTTCGATGCCAGCATTGACTGTGTATTCACCTTATGGCTGCTACGTAAAGCAGGCTATCAGATTGAATGCCTGATTCAGGATGGTGCATTGCCGTTGCCGTGCACAGTTGCGGCAGAAGCGGCTGGTTTACCGTTGATAACGCAAGGTGAGCTGGCTGCGGCGTTGATGGAAGCGAAGACGCGGTACGGTATAGAAGCCATTGTTACAGCCATTGCGTGGGACGAAGCTCTCAGGCACAGTATAGAAGTTATTGCTAAGAGTGAGCGAATGAAGGTATTAAGACCATTGTGGCACATCAATTACGAGACAGAACTGCGTGTTGCTCTTATTCATGGTTTTGAAGTGATTTTAT
This sequence comes from Methanosarcinales archaeon, assembly GCA_025464425.1. Classification (GTDB taxonomy): domain Archaea; phylum Halobacteriota; class Syntropharchaeia; order Alkanophagales; family Methanospirareceae; genus G60ANME1. The sequence goes on from JAODGV010000009.1 coordinate 12,822, forward strand.
GCGCTGTACGGAACGAGCACAGGAACTGGCTGGGCAAACGTATAACAGCCGATGACATTTGGTGGCTGGTGAAGCACAGGGGGGAGTATCAAACCTTCGTGGTGAATGCCCCGGTGTTTCAAAGCAGAATAGAGATAGAAAAGAGTGAAGAAGTGGAACATGCAAGGGAAGTGAGACTGGCTGTCAGGGAAGCGAGGCTATGCTCTGGTTCTTCTTCGCTATTCTGACCGCGTTATTTGACGCCTCAAAACCGGAGTCAAAGTTCCTTCCGTGGCATTTCAGACAGATAAAACCCCCCTTCAGTGAGCCATAAATCTACGAAGCTTCTCGCCACGTGGAATAAAGCAGTTAAAAGCTGTTATCAACTCCTTCACTTCCCCATCCTCGGACACACCTATCTTTTCAGATTCCTTCCCTAATCCATCCCAATCCTTTCGCCAAATCTTTAATGTATTAGTTAAGATAGTATTCGTTTATATAGAACATCTGCAAATACCTAAAAGATAGACATGATAGTACCAATGCCGGTTGTTGCCTTTGGGTTTGGATTGTTGAGCGTATTATCACCATGTATTCTGCCGGTGATTCCGCTTATCGCTGCATATTCAACCAAATCGAGCAAATTGGTACCGCCAATGATAGGGATAGGGCTCTCTATATCATTTGCATTGATGGGTGTACTTGCATCTGCTTTTGGTTCGGTATTTCAGCATTACAAGTTAGTGTTGCAGGTTGCGGGTGGACTTCTGATTATATTCCTCGGTTTATGTATGATATTTGAGCCACTGGAGCATAAGGTAAGAGCTTTAATACCCGGTAAGGGATTTACAGGGCGGGTACATCCAGGCGAAGCGGGTAACGCCGGTGGGTTAATGCTTGGTTTCTCGCTCGGTATCGTGTGGACACCATGCATCGGACCCATGCTTGGTGCGATACTCACGATAGTCGCAGTTGAGGGGGATATACTGTATGGTGCATTTCTGCTGGTTATCTATTCGCTGGGGCTGGTAGTGCCATTACTTGCTATTGCGTATACCACCCGATTCACATTGAAACCGTTCGTCCGATACAGTATGCAAATAAAGAGGGTTTCAGGGTTCATACTTGTAATAATGGGGTTGTATTTCCTGTATGGTAGCTCAGTATACGCGTTTTGAGCGCTGCGGTTGCGGTGCCGCGGGAGTGGGATGTGCATCCGGGATTTACCAGCCATTCGTTCTATCATCTTTCGCTTTGCCATTCCCCCTGTTGCTCTTATAGGTCGCGCTTAAACATATACCAGACATGCGATTTTATGTCAGAACAGATGAAGGTTTATATACATCGCACACTTATTAGATAGAAAGGAGGTTTTAGGTATGGAATATAGGGAAAGAAGGGGACCGATCTCCCCTGTAAACGTAGGCGACGTCTATGACGTGAAGATAGAAGATGTTGGAAGAGAAGGCGACGGTATAGCTCGTGTGGAAGGATTTGTCGTGTTTGTACCAAACACGAAGAAGGGAGATAACGTGAGAGTACGGATATCTAAAGTGTCAAGACGTGTAGGATTTGGGGAAGTAATATCGGAATAAAAGAGTTCGGTTACGCTTCTATTTTTATTTTTTATTTTTTATTTTATTTTTTCATTCATCATTCCACAACTGACGAGAGGTGAAAAAATTATAGAAATCGTGGTGAAGATAGAGGGAGGGGGAGAGTCCGAGCGGGTTGTAGAAGTCACGCAGGCGGATACATACGAGCGATTACTTGCGAGATTGGGGATAAACCCGGTGGAGGTTATCGTGTTATGCGATGGTAAGCCGGTACCTGAGGACGAGGAGGTCGCCATAAATAGTGAAATAAAAATAATCAGGATAGTGTCAAGCGGCTAATCGTGGTTCAGAATGCGTCTGTAAACTTCGGTGTATGCTTCCCGGAGGTCACCCTTGCCCTCACGGAATACGTCTTTGTCCATGCTTATTATTTCACCCCTTTCGTATGCATCTTTGTCCCAGAACCGACATACATCTGGCGTACCCACCTCGTCAGCGAGCAGTATCTCCCGCCTCTTATTCCTGCCGTATTCGAGCTTGTAATCTACGAGTATCAAACCTCTTTGCTCTATATACGCGCTCATTATTTTACCCACGCTGATAGTCACATCCCTGATGTGGTTCAGCTCGTTAATGGTCATCCACGATCTGCTTATTATCTCCTCTTCTGTTACAGGGCGATCAATCGGCTCAAATTTGGTTGTGAATTCCAGGAATGGGCTGGTCAGTGGTTCTGCCTCCACACCCGCACGAATGAATCCACTGAGATCAACCTCCCCGCTCTTATACCGCCGCCAGAGCGAGCCATAGAGATAGTTACGCGCTATTACCTCAACAGGTATGAGTGATACTTCCTCAGCCACCATCTCATTCGGCGGTATGTATCCCCGGAAATGCGTTCTTATGCCATTCTCATGGAGCTTCTCAAACCAGAAGCAACTCAATTTGCAGCATATCTCACCTTTATCCGGGTATACCGCCTTCTTCTTGCCATCAAATGCCGTAACACGATCGGTAAAGACGAACACGATGTAGCCATCGCGCCTCCTGTAAATATCCTTCGCCTTGCCACTCCTTACAAACTCCCTGTCCATAATAGAAAGAAGGGATACTATCAAAAAAGATTTAAAATAGCAGCGGTTTATATAATAGTGGTGAACGTGAGATGGAGATAAAGTGGCATGGTCATGCCTGTTTTGAGATAAGGAGTGAAGATGGTAAGGTGGTTGTTACAGATCCGTATGACAGTAGCATAGGGTATCCGGTGCCTGAAGTGACAGCGGATGTCGTCACGGTGAGTCATGAACATTACGATCACAACAATGTTGCAGCGGTGAAGGGCAATCCGGAGGTGGTGAGAGGTGCGGGTGAGCATATTGCCTGTGGGATAAGGTTCTTTGGCGTTAATACCTACCATGATACTTCAAAGGGTGCAGAAAGGGGTATGAATACGGTCTTCCTATTTGATGTGGATGGTATGCGGTTATGCCATCTTGGCGATCTCGGGCATGTTCTGGAGGGGGGTCATGTGAGAAGAATCCGGGAGCGTGATATAGACCTGCTGTTCATACCTGTTGGTGGTGTGTACACAATAGATGCGCGCGGCGCTAATGAGGTGCTCGCTCAGTTAGAACCGCGAATCGCGATACCCATGCATTACAGGACACCGCCCCTGCGATTGAATATAGAAAAAGAAGATAAGTTCCTGAGTGGCAAGAGACGAGTGCGGAGAGCGGAGAAGCTCTCGCTTCATAAAGAGGATTTACCTGAGATGCAGGAGATAGTGGTGCTGGATTGGAGACACTGAACGGGATTGGTTAGAATATGGTGGAAGAGCTTGGCAGTATAATAGGTAAGGGATTCGAGACATGGAAGCGAAATCTGAATATCTGCCTCCCTTTCGTGTTTAATTTGATACTGACATTCATAGTGGTGGCGGTGGTCATGGGTGGTGCTATACTGGCAGCAGTCCCTTCACTACGCTCATTGATACCCGGACCAGGAGAGCCACCCTCACCATCAGACATTTTTCCGCTGGTTCAGTCAGAGGTCATTCAAAATATATGGATAATCATAGCCGCCGCTATAATCACTTTGATTCTGGTATTGCTGATAGGTGCTTTTTTCACTGCTGGCGCGATAGGCATGGCGAAGGAGGCTACGGAGAGAGGTAGAGCCAGCTTATCGGACATGAAGGGATATGGAGGCAGGAAATGTATCAGTTTGTTCTTTGCCAACCTCATTGTCGGCTTGATTGCACTTGCCGGTGTCGTTTTCATGGCTCCGGGTGTTGTAAGCTTCAAGTTAGCAGGTGCTCACGTTCTTCAGGCAGCGCCAATGAGTGATATTATTAAGATGAATATCGTACCAGTAATGGCACTGGTATTGGGATTCCTGATTATGGTCATCTACATGCTATTTGTAAGTATAGCGTTTGCTATCACGCCGTATGCAGTGGTTATAGACGACCTTGGAGCAGTAGGAGGGGTTAAAAAGGGGTTCAGATCTTTCATGAACCATAAACTCGATGTCTTCCTGCTATGGCTCATCATACTCGTGATAGGCATATTAACAGGGTTTGTTTTGGGTGCTATACCACATATAGGCTGGCTTCTGAATATGGTTGTATCGCTCGTGGTGATCCAGCCTTTAGGTGTTATATGGTGGAGCAGATTGTAT
>JAODGV010000100.1 GCA_025464425.1 Methanosarcinales archaeon
CCATGCCCTATATCAGGGAACATGAGACCAAAGAGTATGGGGAATATAAGGGCGGTGATCAATGTTGGGTCTATATCGCGATACGAAGGATGCCCGTACATCTTTATAACGGATTCAAAAGGCTTCAATATCCCCGGGTTATTCAGTAAAGCAGGTACCCGTACATCTTCACGCTTCGGCTCACTCACCTCAACGACCGATAACCCGCCCGTCTCTTCGGTTATACCCGAAGTCACTTCTGCCACATTCTTCGCGGGTGTCCAGCCCTCAATGACACGCACACGCTCAGTCTGCCCGAATAAGCCCTTCACTTTCGCTTTCGTATCCTCTATCTGCACGAACTCACGCATAGCAACGAGCTCTGCGAGCCTGGTGTCTCTCAACTCTGCCATCGAGCGCTCTTTCGCAGTTATATCATGCTGTAAACTCTTCAACCTCGTTTCTGCCTCTTCTATTGCCCTCAGGGTGTCATCAACCGGAATATCATGTGGTGTCCATAAATTGAAGCCCATGCGTGTGAGCACCTTCTCTACATCCGCTCTGTCACGCTTCATAGCTACAACAATGGCAAAAGCGTTACCATCACCCGTAGTACGAGCACATATGAAGTGGAGTTCACCAGCGGCATTATCGAGCGCGTTTTCAAGTTCCGCCAGATTCGCCTCGGGTAACCAGCCCGCGAATACGGTTATGAAATATTTATCACCGACAAAGCCAGGTTCAATCCCCAGTTCCTTCAGTTCTGCCAGCACACGGAGCAGATCTTCTGTATTCGTCAGTTCATCCCGTAACCTCGCAATATCTTCTCTTAATGTATTGACACTCTCCTCCACTTCCCTGAAACGGCTTTCTATCTCTGCCAGGCTCCTGTACTCTATGGGTGACACTACAGCACGCTCTTCTTCACCTCTGAATAGCCGCTCCTTCAAACTCCTCTTCTTCTCATTCTCATCCTGCTCCACCGGCTGCTCCAAGAGTGAGATCAGATTGTTCATACGGGTAAGGAGCTCAGAAGTCTTCATCACCGTGGGATCCGCTTTCGCAGGCTCTATAAGCCCGCCCCAATCTTCCATAAACTCCTTTACATCGGTTAGATGAACGGAGCCAAGAGCATCTATTCTCTTTATCACTCTATCCACGTGCTCATCCAGCGTGATTATGCGTAATTCCCGCATCTCCTCTGGTATCAGCATTGGATAATCACACAGTTTGTATTGTCTCTCCTTTCTCTATTAAAATGTTACATAAAAATAGTTATAGTATATTGACCATTAAGGTAAGCTGAGAATGGTGGAGGATAAAGTAAGAGTAAGCGAAACGGAGCATAAGAAAGACAAGGTGATACAGGCTATTTTTGGCTGCGGACGCATAGGATACGCAGTGGCGAAGGAACTGAAGGAGCATAATAATGAGCTGATAATTGTGGATATAGACGATAAGAAGGTGGAATTATTGAAAGAGGAGGATTTCATCGCATTTACTGCTGATATGAGTGATCCGGCAACGGTAGAGCTCATAAAAGATGAGGGGAGACCTGAAGTGGTATTTGTTATGAGCAGTAACAGCGAAGTGAACCGTAAGGCGGTGAAAAACATAAGAGAGAAGTTACCGGGCACGTCGGTGGTAGCACGAGCGATCGAGCCCGGCGATAAGGAGGCGCTGAAAGACATGGGTGTGGATATAATACTTGCAATACCTGATCTGACGGCTAAGACCGCGCTGGAGTACCTTGAGCGGTTAAGGTACCGTAAGAAGGTGAACAGGCTGATTGGAATATTAAATGAATTGAAGAAGAAGCCGGATGCCAGGCTGGGGATCGTCGTGCATGACAGTCCTGACCCGGATGCGATAGCTTCCGGGCTCGCACTCAGGCAGATAGCACATCATGTGGGGCTATCATCCGATATAGTGTACAGGGGCGAGATAGGGCATCATGTCAATCGCGCATTTGTTAACATTCTGGGTATAGAGATGCGCAGGATAGAGGGAGAAGAGGATTTACTGGGCTATGACAAGCTGGCACTGGTAGATTCCTATCAGCCCGGTGCTAATAATCCGGTTACCGATAAATGTGAGGTTGCTATCATAGTAGACCACCATCAGGTAACGAATAACAAGGGCAAAGTGGAAGCTGAGTTCGTGGATATACAGACGAACTGTGGTGCCACATCAACGATAATGACCAATTATCTGCGTGAACTGAACGTACCGGTGGACAAGATACTCGCAACTGCGTTATTGCACGGGATAATAACAGATACAAGCGGATTTAAACGAGAGGCGCATCCATCGGATTTCTATGCCGCCGCCTTCCTGCATCTTCGTGCAGATAAAGACCTGCTGGATCAGATAGAGACACCGCCCATGTCCACGGAGATGCTGAACGTGGTCGGTGGTGCGATACAGCATAAGAAGATAAAGGGCAGTTACCTGATAACGAGCGTTGGCACGGTCGCGAACCGGGATGCAATACCGCAAGCTGCTGATTATCTGCTCAATCTGGAGGGTATATCAACAGTGGTGGTTATAGGGTTGTGCGATGATATGATATGCGTATCAGGGCGTAGTAAGGACGTGAGAGTGAACATAGGGGAAGCATTCGCGCGTGCGTTCGGTGATATAGGCACCGCCGGCGGTCATGCTACGATGGCGGCGGCGCAATTGCCACTCGGGATATTCAAGGGTGTAAAGGACAGGGATACGATAATGCGACTCGCGGAAGACGCGGTATCAAGACGTTTTCTCGCTGTGATGAAAGAGGAGAAGACCGAATAACGGAAAAGAAAAGAAATCTTCATGTATTCTTATAGACCATGAGCATGAAAATGTATTTTTCATACCAAACATAAAATGAAGAACATATATTATTATAGAGGGCTCGTAGCTTAGGCTGGTTGGAGCGCTCGGCTGATAACCGAGAGGTCCGGAGTTCAAATCTCCGCGGGCCCATAAAGGTGGTAAAAGATGGGTATTGAGACAAGGCTGATACTGATCTCGCCGGATTCGGACGTAACTCCCGCGCAGTTGAAGACCAGAATTCTTGCTATATTGAGTGATACAGATAGAGCCGGAGAAATCAGGGTGAAGGAGACGTGTTTTGGTGCTCTCATAGAGGGTGAAGCGGAAGATCTGAAGCGGATACTGGACGAAGTAAGAGAAATGGACAGGAACGGGATTTATTCGAAGCCCAGAGGGTTCCCTATCGGTGATCCGCGGATATGCCGTGCTACGAGGCGCGGTGGACCGCGACCGGGTTTCCATCAACTTGAGCTCGAATATATGCTGCTACCGAAGGTGAGAGAAGCACTGGATGAGATAGGAAGAAGGTGAACCGGGTATGTATGTTGGTGAAGCATTGATAGGGGAAGGTCCGGAGGTCGCTCACATTGATCTGATGATAGGCTCCAGGAACGGACCCGTTGGTATCGCATTCACGAACGCACTCAGTCAGTTATCTGCCGGGCACACGCCGATATTCGCAGTGATAAGACCGAATCTACCGGTGAAACCGCCCACGCTGATCGTACCGAAAGTGACGATACAGAACATGAAGGATGCGGAGAAGATATTTGGACCCGCGCAGAGTGCGGTCGCGAAAGCGGTTGCGGATTCCGTAGAGGAGGGAGTGATACCGGCGGATGAGGCAGAAGACCTCGTGGTGATTGCGAGTGTGTTCATACATCCCAGAGCACGTGATTATAATAAGATATACCGTTTCAATTATGGTGCTGCGAAATTAGCGATAAAGCGTGCGATGACCGGCTTCCCGGACGTCAAGAAGGTGCTGTACGAGAAGGACCGGTCTCGGCATCCCTCGCTTGGCATGAAGGTGACGAAGTTATGGGACCCGCCATATCTCCAGGTCGCTCTTGATATACCGAACTGGAAGCAGATGGAGCAGGTGGTTAAGACCCTACCGAGGAACGACCACCTCATTATAGAGGCGGGTACACCACTGATAAAGCGTTATGGCGTGGAGATAGTGGGCAAGATAAAGGAGATAAGACCCGAGACTTTCGTGGTCGCCGATCTGAAGACGCTGGACACGGGCAATCTGGAAGCCAGGATGGTCGCCGATGCCGGTGCGGATGCCGTGGTCATCTCCGGTCTGGCTCCGCTCCGAACGATAGAGAAGGCGATAGAGGAAGCGAGGAAGACCGGTATCTACTCCAGCATAGATATGTTGAATGTAAAGTATCCGATAGAGCTGCTGAAGGAACTGAGCATAAGCGGGATGATGCCAGATGTTGTGGAGCTGCACCGTGCGATAGACGTTGAGGAACTCGGAGTGGAGCATGCATGGGGCAATATAGAGGAGATAAAACGCACGGGTGACAAACTACTGGTCGCTGTTGCAGGCGGAATAAGGGAGGATACAGCACCCAGGGCGCTGAAGGAAGGGGCTGATATACTTATCGTGGGTCGGGGCATAACGAATTCGCGTGATGTGGAGGGCACGGCGAGGCGATTCCTGCGGCTGATGAAGGAGGAGATAGACCAGTACAGGGTGATGACCGACTTCTGAGATGCGACTGCTCTTCGTGATGGACCTGCTCAATGGCGTGGTCGTGCATGCGAAGCGAGGCGAACGTGCTAAATACATGCCGGTACATCTATCCAGCTCGGTTGTCTCTTCTTCTGAGCCCATGCATGTAATAGAGGCTGTAAGACCCTCTGAGGTCTACATCGCAGACCTGAACCGGCTGATGGGCACAGGTACCAACATAGAGACCCTGGATGCTATAAGGAAGAATTACAGAGATATATGGATAGCACTGGATTATGGTGTAAAGTCATCATCGGAGCTGGAAGAGATAGCGCGTATAGCAGATAGCATCATTCTTGGTACAGAGACTGCTTCGCTTGAGCTTATTCAGGCTGCGGCATCCTATCCGATAACCGTCAGCATAGACATGTTCCAGCATAGGGTGCGTGCATCAGATGTGCGTATGAAAATAGAGCCCCTGAGGCTGATAGAAGAGCTGGATGGTTATCCTGTTGAGAGTATCATCATACTGGAGCTGGACAGGGTTGGTACGAATAGCGGGATAGATACCGATTTCATCGCACGGTGTGTGGAACGTTCCAGCCATGATATACTCTGCGGTGGTGGTGTCAGGAATTACGAAGATATATATAAGTTAGAGGCGATAGGTGTGAAAGGAGCACTTGTTGCTACTGCAGTCCATGAAGGAGCAATCACGGTTTCAGGACTCCGTACTGGAGCTGGTGAAACGAATACCGGAGGGTAAAGTGACGACATACGGCATAATAGCTACGGAATTGCATGGTTCTGTACGCGCCGCACGTGCCGTCGGTCAGGCTCTTGCGAATAATCCCATGCCTGTGGTGATACCATGTCACAGGGTTGTAAGGAGTGACGGCAGTGTGGGTGGCTACTGCCATGGTATAAATAAGAAGATAGAGCTTCTGATAGCCGAAGGGATAGAGATAGAACATGGCAGGGTGAAGAATCTCGAGAAGGTGCTGTTCCGTTTCTGATATTATGCGATTCGTAACCGACCGGATGCTGGGTAAACTCTGCACATGGCTCCGTATACTCGGCTATGATACCATTTATGCGGCAGACTTGGGTGTAATAAGGGAGAGGATGAAGACAGGGTCATACTCTCTTTCGCAGCGCATGAATCGCGGATACTGCTCACCCGGGATAAGGGCATGATAAGAGCAGCAAGCCGGCGAGGCATCAGATGCGTGTTCGTGCAGGGCGAAGATGTGATGGAGCAGTTGAAGGAGCTTATTCGGTATGAACCCGGAATAAACCTTGAGCCGGTGCCATGCCGATGCAGCGAATGCAACGGCGAGCTGAGGAAGGTGGAAGAAGGTGAAGAGGCTATTCTACAGGATAAGAGTTATGTACCCATGGCAAAGATAGGCAAATGTGATTTCTGGGTCTGTAAAACCTGCGGCAGAGTGTACTGGCAGGGCTCTCACTGGCGGAACATGCGGCTGCAACTGCAACGATTGACTAAGTCATACCACTGAGAATTGCTCTTACTCTCGCCCTCTTATGTTCTATCGTACTGAAATCAAACCCTCTATCGGCAGCCACGAGGAATAAGAAATCTTTAAATCGCTCTATCAATATGATACCGCCATCTGCTTTCGCTGTCAGCACCTCCATATCGCCCTTACCCAGCATCTTCGCACTACGCTCCGCCATTCTCGCCATCATTGCTATCAACGCAGATAGCGATAATTCAGCTTCACCCGTATGCTTATTCAGATATTCAACCATAATACCATCATGTGTCACCACCGCGGATGCATTTACACCATCAGTAGCTACCAGATCCTTTAATGCAATGTTGAGCTCTCTCATCTTCAATCTTCGCCCCATAATTTTATCCCGGTCAGTGCCAGTATGTATATTCCAGCCATCAGAACGAGATGGCTTGTTACAAGAAGAGCTCTACCCCATGCAATAAAAGTCATGAACAGGAATGGTTCATCATATAAGCCTGCGTATGTATAATAAATTCGGAATACAGACGCTGCAGTTGCTATTGCACCCGAAAGAGCAACAACATCCCAGCCAGATTTGAATATAACGAATCGGAATTTCCGCCTGGCATAAATGGCAAGGAGCATTATGAATATACCGGTTGCAAGGTTAAATTCTTCCATCAGAATCGCATACTCTATCATCGCATCCCTCTTTATTTAGGATTATAAACAGATAAAAGAATAAAAGACGAACCTTTTTAAGGCGCTATGAAAAGAAAAGAAACTTTCATGACTCATGGTGAATGGTGAATGGCGAATGGCGACACCCATGAGTATGAAAATGTATTTTCATTCCAGAAATAAAAAGGGGAAAAAATAAAAGGGTTATTCCATAACCTTCTTCAACGCCGGTATTATCCTCGGATACCCGACCGCCATTATATGACAGCCAGCAGCGGGTGTATCTTTTAGATGTTCCAGGAACTCCGTGAAGAATTCTATGTTCACCCTGTCAACCTCTTCCTTTCGTTTCTCCTTGTCCTTTATCGCTTTCGTCTCTTTCATATGCTGCAGATAATCCGGTGGTACATCCACACCCGCAACATACTTATCGAAGAAATCAGCCTGTGCATATGTCTTCGCAGGGAATATACCAACCAGAATCGGGACATCCACCTTACCCAGCTCCTTGAAGAATCGGTCAAGTACTTCCGTTTTATATACCACCTGGGTCTGTATGAACTCGGCACCCACTTTTATCTTTCGCTTCACTTTCGCGATCTCAGCCTTGAGTACTGCGGCACCGGGCGCAGCAGCGGCTCCTACATGGAGTTTCGGCGGGTTGTGTATCTCGTTACCCGCAAGGTCTTTACCTTCATCCACCACTCTCCTTATCAATGCGATAAGTGTAGTGGAATCGAGGTCATAAACTGGCTTCGCATCCGGCGTGTCGCCAAGTGCGACATGATCACCCGTGAGTGCAAGTATATTCTTCAGTCCGAGAACACCCGCACCGAGTATATCAGATAGTAGCGCACTGCGATTACGGTCAGCGCATCTGAGCTGATATATGCATTCCATACCGGTCTCCAGCTGTATTTTGTAAGCTGCCGCCAGGCTACTGACATAAGCGAAACTCTGCGGGTTATCCGTGACATTACAGGCGGTTACCAGCCCGACGAGCTCACGTGCTGCTTTTATTGGCTCCTCCACATCGCCCGCCTTCTCCGGCTCCAGCTCACCGGTGAATACGTATTTGCCCTCGCTCAGTTCCTTCATCAACTGACTATATACCTCATCACTCATCTTCGTATCACCTCCTATTCCTCCTCTTCGTACTTCGGTCCCGTGAACAGCGTCAGATATGATGGCAGTGAACCGAGTATAGCACTCACGGGCTTCACTGGCTCCTCTATCTCGAACAGGCGCGGTCTCTTCGCTCTGCTCCACGCATGAGGATCTCTCATTTCCGTGAATTTATCCAGTTCGCCCAGCTTCTCCATTCGCTCGTATATCTTCACCCATGCACAGTCCTTCTCCGGGTCAACCTCGCATTTGCCATCCTCCCGCACACCGCCACAGGGTCCATTCATCAATCCCTTGCCGCAAGCAGTGAGGGGGCAAATGCCCACCGTCTTACCAAGCTCACACTGTCCGCACATCTGGCATGTCTCCTTGAACTTCTTAGGACCTCCGCCAACCAGACCAAGCGCATCATTCGCCGGTACAACTGCTACCGTTGCCCCTATACGCTTCTCTATGTAGTCGGCTATCACCTGCGCACCGTCACCACAGCTCATCATGAGCAGGGCATCGGCATTCTCAACCGCTTTGCGTTTCTTCTCCAGGAACTTTGAACTCATATCTATCTCACATGCTGATATACCCAGTGGGAGAACGATCTCGGTAACCTCTTTCCCTTCCTTCCTCAGCCGTTCCCCCATATCTCTCACCGCTTTCTTATCACCGGTATGATAGAATGTGGCACACCCGCCGCAGCCCATAACTACTACCTTCTGTTTACCCTCGAGATAACCCAGAATCTCCTCTATTGGCTTCTGCTCTTGAGCAATCATTTTTTTACCTCTATATTTATGCTCGATACAGGTAATATAAAAATTTTTCTATTTTCTTCAGTACTTCCGAAACCATGAAGTTCCGAACGCGCATCACCTCTGTAAA
>JAODGV010000101.1:0-2195 GCA_025464425.1 Methanosarcinales archaeon
GAGATGAGCACCACACGGCTCGGCTCCGATTCGTCCACTATCCTGTAACCATCCAGATGAGCGGCAATATCTGCTGCGAATTCTCGTACACGCGACATCGTGGGCATTGCGCTGCGGGGCAGTCGCATCCTTGAGTATCCGATATGCATGTACGCCTTCACCTCGATGAAATCCGGCTTCGCAAGCCTGAGCAGTTCCGCATACCCCGCAGAATTATTCATGTTCAAACCTTCTATGCATGTGATCCTTATCACAGTCCGTACGTTCTTACTGCTCAGTGCTTCCAGCGATTCGATTATATTATCCCAGTAGCGTGCACGAGCAACTCGTCTGTATATACTCTCCTCCGGCGCGTTCAAAGAGATATAAAGTTGCGTGGGGTTTATCTCACGTATCACTTCCGGATTCGTGCCATTGGAGACCACGAAGGTTGTCATGCCACGTGCATGGAACGCCTCTATGAGCTCGGCTAAGTAAGGATAAAGAGTAGGCTCACCAATGAGCGAGATAGCCGCATGTTTCGGCTGGTTCGCCTCGTCAAAAGCCCTGATATTCGTCTTTGCCGAGCCTTTGAACCCTGATATCAACCGTCTCTGCTCCGCTATACACGCTTCCGCTATCTCGTCCGGTGTATCCCAGGTAACCGTTTGCCTCCCGGTATCAATATTGAAAGCTTCAAGAGGGCGCCAGCAATGCACACAGCGCTGGTTACAGAATACCGATGGTGTCATCTGGAGGCAGCGATGCGCGTGAATACCGTAGAATTTGCCTTTATAGCAGTTGCCATCCCCACGTAGCGACTTACGCAACCAGAGACAGGTCTTCACCGCACTGTGGCGGTGTGCACCAACGAAATGATAGCCCTGCCGTTCCAGTATCTGCCTCGTGGTTTCATCGTAGTTCAATATAGCCCTCTGTACCATTCACCAGGACCTCCTCATCATTCCTTATCCTCTCAGTATCGAGCCCGATTGATTCAACTGCAGGTATCTCTGCTATTATCGCGCCCGCCGCCACTATCGTATCCACACGATTTGTGATGACCATGGCTAACGGGTTCTTCGCGTGTATCTTTAACTGATATATCACGTACGAGCCAACAGTAGAGCCTTTACCGCCGGGGAATACCAGTACCCTGTTGGATACCGTCTGTCCATACAGGTCATGAGATCTATCAACTATAATGCCAGTCCGGGGGTCCACGGCGCCGAGGAACGAAATCCGCTTATGAGAGACCAGTGCTCGCCCCTTTGCTATACCTCCTGATACTCTCCTGCCCTGTATTATAACCCCCATCATTTATAATATAGGATAAGATATTAAGAGTGATAAGAATGGAAGAGCGGGTAAGTGGTGGAGTAGGAGAGAAGGAGAAGGAGAAGGAGAGAGAAGCGGAGGTACAGTCCTTAGTTGTGCAATTACGGCAGTACCAGACGCAGGCGGAGGCAACATCCCAGGAGCTGGTTATGGTTCAGCAGGCGATAGCTGAACATGATAAGGCGATAGAGACGTTAAAATACATTAAGAATATGAAGCCCGGTGACGAACTGATAGTACCCGTAGGTGCCAGCACATCTATTTATGTCACACTCAGCAACACAGACAGGATAATAGTACGCATAGGCGGAGGAGTGAGTGCGGAGAAGGACCCGGATTCTGCAATAGAGTTCCTGGAGGCTAAGAAGAGGGAGCTGAACGATTCGCAGCGTCAAATAGCGGGATTACTGCAGCGGATAGATCAGGAGGCGAAGCGATTACAGGCGCGATTGCAGGAACTTGTAGCAGGGAGTGGTGCACCAGGTTAAATTTTTCGATAGCTTTACGGGCACTTACAGTGTAAAGATGCCATACGAGTTCACGAGAGCGGCAGTGGGCATTGCCAGTAAGGATCTGCGAACAGAATTCAGGCGCTCTTATGAGCTTATATCCATATTCGCGTTCTCTTTTGGCTCCATACTCATTTGTAGCTTCGCGTTCGGCATTGCAGGTGCGCAACCCGAAGTAGCAGCTGCGGCGTTATGGGTGATCCTCTTCTTCGCAAGCATTCTCACATTCACCACATCCTTCATGCGAGAAGCGGATATGGGTACACTCGGTGGTTTGAAGACCCTGCCGTGTTCCTCAATGGCAATTCTCGCAGGTAAAATCATTTATGGTATCGCACTGCTTCTATTCGTTGAGTGCGTGCTGATACC
>JAODGV010000101.1:2436-3842 GCA_025464425.1 Methanosarcinales archaeon
TAATGACACTCACATTCAGGTCTGTGCTTGAAGAATGAAACTGGCAGCGCTGTTGTCCGGGGGCAAGGATAGCCTGTATGCCACTTATATAGCCGGGCGGACACACGAGATCCGCGTTATTGTCACCATCAAATCGCATAACCCGGAGTCGTACATGTATCATGTACCGAACGTAGAACTCGTCAGGCTGCAGGCGAGTGCGATGCGGCTGCCGCTGATATTCCGGTATTCTGCGGGAGTGAAGGAGGAGGAGCTTGGAGACCTGAAGACTGCTTTACATGACGCTCAGGTGAACTACGGGATAGAAGGCGTTGTATCCGGCGCAATAGGCTCGAAGTACCAGAAGAATCGGATAGATAGGATATGTGAAGAACTGGGGCTTGTCAGTTTAGCGCCATTGTGGGGTAGAGACCGTAAAGAACTCTGGAATGAGATGCTCGATGCGGGTTTCGAGATACTGATAACAGCAGTTGCCGCTTATGGACTCACATGCGATTGGCTTGGCAGGAAAATGGATCGTGAAGCGCTTGAGGAACTCGGCAGTGTATGCCATGTGGATACCGCGGGTGAAGGCGGTGAGTTCGAAACGCTTGTGGTTAACTGCCCGCTGTTTAATGAACGGATTCGGATTGTGAGGAGTAGCAGGGTATGGGACGCCAGGACGCTGAACGGGCAATTTATAATTGAGAAGGCGGTACTGGAAAGAAGAATGGATACGAATTATTCTTATATGTCACAGCCCATACATCAACATAAATGAGTGAAGAGATGATACTGCACCCGAGACCAAGCGCGATAGTGGCGGCATTATATACACTGAGAGACCTTGATGCGGATGTAGCCGTTATGCACGGTCCCACTGGCTGCAGTTTCAAACATAGCCGGCTGCTTGAAGAGGATGGTGTGCACGTTCTTACCACTGCGATGAACGAGAGCAACTTTGTGTTCGGAGGTCACGACTCGCTTGTGACCGTACTGCGTAAGGCGGAAGAGATGTTCCAGCCGAAGTTGATGGGCGTTGTCGGCACCTGCTCGAGCATGATCATCGGTGAAGACCTGACCAGGGCGATAGAGGATAGCGGTGTCAGCTGCAAGGTGATAGCGGTAAACGTGCATGCAGGCTATCGTGACAACACCATAGGGGTCATACTCACGCTCGAATCCGCATACAAAGCCGGTATAATCACCAGTGAGGAATTCGAGCGGCAGAAAAGAATGCTTGAAGCGGCGACGAGGATAGAGAAGGATGTGGGTGCCGCCAGCAGGAGTTATATACCACCGTCTAAGGGAGACTCCAAGATAGACGTTGCGAAACGGCTGATTGAGCTCATCAATATGGATAAGAGAGGCGTATGTGTATTAAATGCCAAGAAAGAGACCGCGTTCATGTTCGCAGATATACTCAG
>JAODGV010000102.1 GCA_025464425.1 Methanosarcinales archaeon
AGTATGCCCTGCCGAATACGCTTTGCCAGTTCGTATTCCAGTCTCGCAGGCTCATCCCGGTTTATCCAGACCTGTATTATTGCGCCGAGCCTGCCATCCGGCGTCTCCTGAGCGCTCAACCATCTCTCCACTCCACCTTCTGATTCACCAAAGACCGTTGAGGGCAGAGCAGTGGCGCTGTAAGCCGCTCTCTTCAATAACCGTTCATTACTCGCTGTTATGCATATCCGTGCAAATAAGCCATAAAAAGCCTCACAGTATGTGTCTTCTATATACATCGTCCTAAAATGGATGCTTAATACTCGTCCGTTTGAACTGCTCATCACTGAACATGACTATATAATCTCTGATACCAGCAACCTCGGACATACGTTTCGCAAATTTCTCGACCGATTCGCGGTTATATCCATGAACAACGGTAAAGAGGTTATATTCCCACTTACCCGGTATGGTCACGCGTTCATAACAGTGTGTCACCTCTTTATGTGATGCGAATATGTTACCAATGCGTTCGACGAGTTCTTCGGGCACCTTCCACGCTATAACAGCATTTGCCACTATCCCTATTTTACGCTGATTCACAGATATGCCCAGCCTCTTTATCACGCCCATACTCTTCAATCTTTTCAATCGAGCTATAACTTCAGCTTCGGTCAGCCCCGTCTGAGCTGCTATCGCTTTGAATGGCTCCCTGTCCAGTGGTAGTCCATCCTGCGTGATGCGCAGGATAGCCTGATCCTTCTCATCTTTCACTGCCGGCATCACCATCATCACCATTGATGAAGTTGAACCTGACATCTATCTTGAATACGCGTGTTGTGGGTAGATCAAGGACATCAGAATCCGGTATACCTGCCCGCCTCTTTATCTCCTCAACCGTCTTCGCCAGGTTCTTATCGCCACAGGTGGTCACCGTAAACCAGAGATTATAGTCATGCTCACGCCGATAATTGTGCGTTACGCTCATATACTCGTTGACGATACCAACCACACGCTTCATATCTTCCTCCGGCACTTTCATTGCCATCAGTGTGGAGGAGCATGTACCGAGCTTGTGCGTATCAAGAATGGTACGCAAATTGCGAATGACACCCTCTGAGTAGAGCCTCCTCACCCTGGCAAAAGCTTCTTCTTCGGTAAGTCCGAGCCTGCTGGCAAGTACTGCATACGGACAACGATCCAGTGGGAACTCGTCCTGCATCAGCTGGAGCAGTTCCTTATCCGTCCGGTCCAGCTTGACTTTTTCTCCCATTTTTCTTCATCTCCTTCTCCACGTCTGATTGTAGCAGAGTACAAACAGGTAAATTATAAAGGTATTGATGAATAAAAGAAAAGAAGATATGATTGCAATATAAGTATAACACATGTATAATGTTACCATCAGAACTCCTCATCACAACCACAAAACGTGGTCGAATATACCCGGTGTTTGCACCGCTGGACGAAGAGCATAAGCAACTGGCAGAGGAGCTCATCACGCTTTATAGCAGCTTTACCGGCAAACGAAAGAGCGATATTGATGCCATACTGGGTGAACTGGAGCAGGGCTCGAATTTCAAGTTGATACAGGGGCTCAGGAAACTGCTGGAACGCAGATGTGTATTCAAATCAGAATTCGTTATAGAACCTGTGGTTGCCCGTAGAGCGGTATTTGAAGCGGCATGTAATAAAAGGATAAGGAACGAAGATGAGCGGATGCGGGTTATACGTACTGTTGCGGAACGATTGAACGTCACAGCCGCTGAATTAGAGGAGTCTTTATGGGCGGATCGCGAATCAGAGCAGATACTGGCTGAATTTACGAGTCTGGAGCCCGAGGAACTGCTGAGATTGTATAATCTCGCACTCGCTCAAACACTGCTATTCAAAGCTTCGAGCATGACCTTACACTTAAATGGCAATTATAAGAGGCTATTTCGCGCAATAAAATATCTCGGACTGATGTATACACCCGAAGGTGCGGGAGCTATAAGGATAGAAGGCGCTATCTCGCTTCTGAAGCTGGGTGAGCGTTACGGAACTGCACTATCAAAATTGTTGCCACAAATTCTCGATTGCAATGCATGGGTAATGGATGCCGAGATCGTTATTCGTAGAGGTACGCCAAGGGTATACCATTTTGTACTTGATAGCCGCAGATGCAGGCATATACTGCCGCAGTGCGGGGAGAAGGAAGAACTGACATTTGACAGCAGAATTGAGGAGCTATTTTATAATGAGTTCACTGCTCTGCCGGCAGCGGGGAACTGGGAATTGATAAGGGAGCCCGATGCGGTATTCACAGAGAAGGGCGTATTCATACCGGATTTCAAGTTCATACACAGGGAACTGCCACTGGAGATTTATTTTGAGATAGTTGGTTTCTGGACTGAGGAATACCTGAGCAGGAAGATAGCCAAACTTCGTGCTCTACCCTTCGATATCATCGTGGCAATAGACAGGGATCTCGCATGTTCAGCCCTGCATGATAATATGCCTGATACTGTGATAGAATACAGCAGGAAGGTGCCTGTTGGTGCGGTGCTGCGGTATCTGGAGGATAGGGAGCGTGAGGAGATCGAGCGGCAGGTGAAACACCTGAATAAGCTACCGCTGAAGCTTGACACCGGCACTGAAATAGTCCGCATTGGCGATATCGCATCGCAGTATGGTGTGAGTAAGGAAGCCATAAGGGAGGTCTGCGCTGCACATAAGGATTACGTGGTGTTCAAGGAGGTACTGGTGAAGCGTGAGTTGTTGAACGGGCTGAAGGAACGTATGCGTGCCATAAGCTCATATGTGGAAGCGAGGAAACTCATAGAGGCTATGGGCTTACCGCCAGATGATGTGCTGGCAAAACTGGGGTTCAAAGTGGTATGGAGAGGGCTGGATATAGAAGCCGCGACTGTTACAGAAACTATTTAACTGGTTTTCAGTTCGTGCTCTATCAACCTCCGCGCTTCTGACTCAAATTCGCGTTTCAACACGCGTTTAGTTGGTATTATACCTTTAAATGGGCAGTTCGCGGGTCTCACCATGTTCTCAGGGCATACACCCAGTGTGTAGCCGCGACACCATATATGAGCGAATATCGTGGGATATTCACGCACGCATAATTTATACATGCACTTCGCAAGCTCTCTTATCTCGGGTGACGCACGTACGCATAGACGTAGCATGAAGAAATTGATCAGACTGCGAACGTTCATTGTAACCACATAATGAGTGTGGAGCGCCATTGGCAGTACATACCGCGCATACTCACGTGGGACACCGAGTTTTCGTAACCGCGCATACGTATCATTCGCGCTCTTCATCGCTCCACGGTAGATAGCTTCTGCATCTCCTTTTAAACCCTCAGGGATATAAAATCCAAAGCCCTGTTCTTCGTTATAACGTGTGCTTCTCGCAGTATGTGAAGCGATTCTATGCTCCAGTAACTCTCTACTGAGTGCAACACTTATACCCTCAATATCGAAGGTGAAGTAGATATGTTCAAGTGCCGAAGAGTAATCGTTATCCACGATCAGCTCAACTATTTCTTTCGCACTCCGCATCAGAGATGAATCGCTCGTCTTCGCCGCAGTGGCAACGAGTTCCACACCCTCCCCTGTTACCCTCAGAAGTTTTACTTCCATTTCTATCACTTTTATAATGAATACTAAACACCTATACATAGTTTTCTATCCTATAGAATCTCCGATCAAGAAATAAAGGTGCATGGTGGAATATCCAAAAAATTAGAAAGGATTATACGAAGAAAGTTTAATTGTGCAACACAGCAACTTTATATATGGAATGAATATATATTCAAATAAGGGGAATGATAATAATATGAAGATATGCGTAACAGCGGCAGGGGATGATCTGGATGCGGAGGTGGATCCGCGGTTCGGACGGTGTCAGTATCTAATATTCGTGGATAGCGATACGATGGAATACGAGGCTATACCGAACGAAGCGATGGGCGCACCGGGTGGCGCGGGTATTCAGGCTGCTCAGACCGTCGTGAACAGAGGTGCAGAGGTGCTGATTAGCGGTAATATAGGACCAAATGCGTTTCAGGTGCTATCTACCGCGGGTGTGAGAATCGCAACAGGCGCGTATGGCACTGTCCGGGAAGCGATAGAGATGTATAAAAGTGGCAGGCTGATGGAGGCAGGGACTTCGACCGTTGCCGCTCATGCCGGCATGAGTATGGGTATGAGTACGAGCATGGGCATGGGTGGCGGACGAGGCGCAGGCAGAGGTATGGGCAGAGGCATGGGCCTGGCATGCAGCAGCCCGCCTCATCACAGCCAGAATCACCGCGCACGAGTGGGGAACTCAACCATTTATCAGATATGGTAAGCAGACTGGAGAGGGAGATAGAGGAGGTGAAGAAGAGGATAGAGGAGCTTAAAAGGAGGTGATGTAAGATGCCAGGAGGGTTCTGGTGGTGTGGAAGAAGAGGTAATCCATGCCGCAGATGGTACTGGATGCCGGGCTGGTGGTGGACCGGAATATATGGACCAGCAGTACCATGGGGATATTCAGTGCCATACTATGGCTATGGGAGGTGGTATAGATGAGTGGCATGGGCAGAGGAGGCAGAGGTAGAATGGGTGGCAGAGGCTTGGGACCCGGTGGAGAATGCCGGTGCCCTAATTGCGGCTATACCATGCCACATCAAGCCGGAGTGCCATGCTATCAGCAGACATGCCCCAAATGCGGGTCTAAAATGACGAGACCGTGAAATAGGAGGTGATGTGAAAGATGGCTGGATATAGATGGAGGAACATGTATTATCTAACTGGTTTGCCGGGCTGGATGAGATTCGGGTTCTCGCCTGGGTGGATAGGAAGGAGCCCGACGGGATTACCGCCGACGGCACAGTATCTCATGCAGACGGGGCAGATGCCTCAGTTCGCATCGTGGATACAGCAGCAGGCACCAGCAGGTGTGCCTTTCACACCGATGGGTATGCCTGCGATCTCGAGGGAGCAGGAGATTTCTATGCTTGAATCCCAGGCTAAGATGCTCAGCAACCAGTTAGAGCAGATAAAGAAGCGACTGGAAGAGCTTAAGAAATAAACAGGCTCTTCCTTTTTATTTTTTTAGCAAAATTATTTTTAGCTTTTGAAAAACAATACCAGTAGTTGAGTGCAAACCGTGCATCGGCTGGAGAGAATGTGTGGAAAATGAGGAAAGGAGAAGGAATGGATGTTGCTGAGCGTGAATTTTCAGATTTAGACGAGCTTGTAAGGGGCATAGAGGAGAGGATAAGGAAGGAGGAACGTGAGATATACACTGAGCGGACGCTGGCAGAGGCGTATAATCCGAGGAATGTGGGCGAGCTGGGCAATCCAGACGGTGCAGCTCGAGTGACAGGTCCATGTGGCGATACCATGCAGATACACCTGCGGGTGGATAATGGCATAATCGTGGCGAGTAAGTTCATAACTGACGGCTGTGGCGCTTCTATCGCATGTGGAAGTGTCGTTACCGAGCTGGTGAAGGGTAAGACAGTCGAAGAGGCGTTCGCTATCGAGGATAAGGACATCCTCTCGGTTCTGGGTGGCTTACCGGAGGAGAATATTCATTGCGCTATGCTCGCTGTGAAGACATTAAGAGCGGCACTGGAGGATTATAAGAGCAAAGACAAGGAGGTGATGAAAGTATGAAACTGTGCATACCCACACTGGGAAGAGGTGGACTGGATGATATAGTGAGTGAGCATTTTGGTAGAGCACCCGCTTTCACCATAGTGGACATGAATACGAAGGATGTGAAGGTTGTGCCGAACAGTGGTGAGCATTTCGGCGGTACCAGAGCGGCGCCTGAGATACTGGCAGCGGAGGGTGTGGAAGTGGTACTCTGCTCAGGGCTGGGACCACGTGCGATAAATATGTTTGAGCAGTTCGGTATAGAGGTCTATGTAGGAGCGAGCGGTTCTGTCAGGGATGCGATAAGGGCTTTTCAGGCTGGATTGCTGCATGAAGCCTCTGATAGAGATGCATGCATGATGCACAGGCATTAGTGCGTGGTGATGTGAAGATGGTATGACCGGTATGAGACAATACATAGCCAGACTGAGGGAGACCGGCACGCTGATAGAGATTGAACGCAGCGTATCATCGAGCTATGAAGCTGCTTCGATCGGGTTGAAGCACCGGAACAGACCCGTATTATTTCATGCTGTTGATGGCATGCACCGTGTCATAATGAACGCGATAAGCAGCAGAGAGATGCTGGCAGAGCTGCTCGGCACAACAGCCTCGAATATCGCACCGTTACTCGCAGGGATAGCCGATGGTATAGAACGGGGTGAAGTGCGTATAACCGAAGATTCATACACGAAAGAGGTGATAGAAGAGCCGAACCTGAGTAAGTTGCCGGTATTACGGCATTTCAGTGGTGATGGTGGTGCGTATATCACAGGTGGTGTGGTCGTTGCGGAACTGGACAACGTGCGTAATGCATCTTTCCATCGCATGATGGTTCTCGAGAATAACAGGCTGGTTGCGAGGCTCGTAGCTCCACGACACCTCTATAAGATGCATGTAGAAGCGCTGGAACGTGGCGAAGACCTGAATATAGGGATAGCAATAGGTGTTGCACCTCTGATTCTACTTGCTGCGGCGACGAGAGTGCCACCCGGTAAGGAGTTTGAATACGCATCTGTATTGATGAATGAGCCTGTGGAACTCTTCAGGCTGGAGAACGGCGTGGCTGTGCCACATGCTGAGATAGTGCTTGAAGGTTACATAGGCAAAGAGCGTGCAAAAGAGGGTCCGTTTATGGATATTACAGGCACTTATGACATGGTGCGTGAGGAGCCTGTAATCACGCTTACGAGGATGTATCATAGAGAGAATCCAGTTTATCATGCCATTATACCATCAGGTGCGGAACACAGACTACTTATGGGCGTGCCGTACGAGCCATTGATATACCGAGCGGTGGAACGTGTTGCACGGGTGAAGAATGTGGTTCTAACAGAAGGAGGATGTTGCTACCTGCATGCGGTGGTACAGATAGAGAAGGATGGTGATGGTGATGCGAAGAATGCGATCATCGCTGCCTTCGCAGCGCATCCGAGTTTGAAGCTCGTTGTGGTCGTTGACACCGATATAGACATATTCAAACCCGAGGAGGTGGAATACGCAATAGCAACACGGGTTCAATGGAGTAGAGATGTGGTGATGATACCGGGTGCAAGGGGCTCGTCACTTGACCCTTCATCGCCTGATGGACTGACGACAAAGGTTGGCATTGATGCAACCCGTTAAGTGCTAAGCTGGGGCGCATCCCAGAATGGTTAAGCTAAAAATACTGGCATTGGGTTTGGCTATGGTTATGGCTATGGTTATGGTTATTCTCGCCGGCTGTATCGAGGAGACTCCAGAAGAAGAAACGAGTATAGCTACCCCATCCATCAAACAAAAAGCAGAGGTTATAGAGCAGGAAGTGAAGTATGATGCCATCAGTGGACTCACTGAGGTCGGCGGAAAGCTTGCTTACCAGGTGGTATAGAGGGTGGCAGGAAACTTTTTATTGTATATGATGGTAAGGAAATCGGAAAGAAGTATGATTTTGCTGCATACCCGGAAGATGTGAACGGGAAGCTGGCTTATGTGGCAACGGAAGATAGGATTTCTGGAGTTGGAAAGGCACATGAAGATGATAAGTGCAACTGTCCATGTTCAGCGGGATGTTTTAACTGGATTGATTGAACACAAATATAGGGGTGCGTGAACGGCTTCATGAACAGCTGGATGTCTGGTTGGCATGCTGGAGGCAGAAATGTAGGGGGAGGAAGGGAAACTGGATGAGTTAGTAAGAGCGATTTTTGATACAATATCTTTCGGAACATTTTTTACTACCTCTTACTCCTAAATCGGCAGGTTTATCCCCAGACCCTTCTTTATCATCACGTATCCCATGTATAGCATCACGATGATGAACACGTATCGTAACTGCTTTGCGGGCAGTTTATGCGCGGTTCTTACGCCCACCTGCGCCATCAGCACGCTCGTTAATGCGAGCAGAATCCATGATTCAAGGTTCCAGTAACCCAGCAGGTGTCCAACTGATGATACGAATGGCATACCGGATTTCAGCCCGTTGTAGATATAGCCCGATAGCCCGCCGATGGCTGTGAATATCATCAGTGCCGTGGAAGTGCCAACCGCAAGATGTATTCCGAAGGACAGCGCAACCACCATCACTGGCACCATGAGCACACCGCCACCTATACCGATGATACCTGTGACGATACCGAGCGGGAATCCCCACGCAGCCCATATCAACGGGTTCTCTACGGGTTTCTTGCCCGTTACTTCCGGTGGTTTCGCAGTGAGCATTCTGACCGCACCGGCGATTATCGCAGTGCCAAAAGCTATGCTCAGAACCGAACCCGGCAACAGTGAAGCGATTTTAGAACCTATAAATGCACCTATCGCACCCGTAACGCCGAGCACCAGCGCAGCTTTCCACAGTACCGCTCCTCGTTTCGTATGCCCGTAAGCGCCACTTGCCGCAGTGGGTATCACGACCGCGAGATTCGTACCAAAACCGATGAGGACTGCATTATGAAGGCTCATTGTGGAGTCCAGAGCGGTATATGCCCAGACCTGAACAGGGATCATAATAAAGCAACCGCCGACACCGAGCATACCACTTGCGAATCCCACACCGAGCCCGGTAATCATGAGCACGAGTGCCACCGTCAAGAAGCTGAGAGGCATCAGACATCACCTCCCCCGTTCGTTGCTTCTCTAAGCGCTTCTCGCAGTTCACCCTTATCGGGTACCTGCCCGAAGAACTTCAATCTATCGTTTATTACCACTGCGGGCGCTAAAATCAGACCGCTGTCCGGATGTCGTTCGAGTAGTGGCTTCGCTTTTCTGTCCAATCCCTCGGCGTCTCCTCTCGCCAATTCCTCGCTTATATCTGGCATCGGTTCACCAACGAGTTCTGCAAACTGTCTTAATGATACGCATCTTCCATACCGTTCCGCCTCCTCCGTACCCACGACAAGCTTCTC
>JAODGV010000103.1 GCA_025464425.1 Methanosarcinales archaeon
ACGGAGTCGCTGGGATTTGAACCCAGGTCGTCAGGTCCGGAACCTGACAGGATATCCTCTACCCTACGACCCCTATAATTATTTTAAAAGTTATATAAAGATAAAGGATATAGGGTGGTTAAGAGTTTAATTCACGAAGAGGTGACCTGAGTAAGGGATATGTTGGATATAGATACCGGCAGTTTCAACGTTAAGGACGTTCTGGTGGAGATGAAGGACATCTCTGGTTCGATGGTCGATCTCGCCTATTCCGCGGTTCTATACAGCAATTCAGAGATAGCGAAAGAGGTGTACAAGTTAGAAGAGAAGATGCATTCGCTATTATACAAGATGCGAATTGCAATCATGCTCGGTGCGAGGAACATAGACGATGCAGTTGAATTTGCCGGTATATTACAGATCGCATCAGCGGCGGAGAAGATAGCCAGTGCCGCAGGCGATATAGCGAAGATAGCGGAATCGGTTGATATAAGGCAGTATTTAGACAGAAGCGATTTTGAAGAGGCGGTGATAAATGTGCGGATAAAGCCGTCATCCGATCTGGCGAATAAGACCCTCCGCGGGCTAAAACTCGAGACAGAGACGGGTATGAGTATATTAGCGATAAAGCGTGGCTCGAAATGGATATATCTGCCCGCGGGCGACGAGCGATTACAGGAAGGTGACCTGATAATCACTTCGGGTCCTACGGAATGCATACCTGCATTCTGCAAGATGGCAACAGGAGCAGAGTACAGGGCGGATAAGGTGGAAGAGAAAGAGGAAGTGAAGATGAGGAAGAGGGTGACGGAAAAGATCGCGGATTGCATAGCAGATATGAAGAACATATCCGAGCTGGCGGTCGGACTGGCGTATTCCGCGGTAATGTTTGAGAATAAAGAGATCGCGGAAGAGGTGAAGGATTTAGAGGATTCTATGGATCGGATGAAGGAGGGTGTGGAAGTGCTGGTGATGAAAGCTGCGAGAGTGGTCTCAAGACGGACCAATTTCGATGAGCTCAGGGGTATACTCCATGTGGCTATCTCATCTGAGATCATATCAGATGCGGCATATGAGATAGCTGATGTGGTACTGAGGGATATAAAACTGCATCCAGTATTTTTAGCCTCCATAAAGGAATCGGATGAGGTGATATTGAAGATGGAGGTTTTGAACCGTGCTATATTCGGTAAGACATTGCGCGATTTGAAGATAGAGACGCGAACCGGGATGTTCATACTCGCGATTCGCAGGGTGGATGGCAAATGGGTGTACAACCCAGCCGGGGATACAGTATTGAAGGAATCCGATCTATTGATCATGAGGGGACCGAGAGAAGGGGAGGAGAAAGTGAGAGAGATAGTTGTGGGCTCGTCTACTTGATTGGCTCGATTATATACCATGCCGCTAATAGACCGAACGACATACAGGGCAAATGATATAAGGGGAATAGCAGATGAAAATAGCCCGGGATTCCAGCTCAGTGATGAGTTCTGTGCTATAACCGGGCAGGCGTATGTGGAGCTATTACGGAAGTATCGGCAAAAGTACCCGGAGGAGCTGTTTGTTGTCATTGGCAAGGATGTCAGAACGAGTTCGCCACGGCTAAAGTCGGCATTTTTGGATGCGATGGCGAGCATGGGCGTACATGTCATAGATATTGCAGCTGGTGACCGTGTGAGTTCAACACCGATGATGTATTTCGCCACGTGGCTGTACAATGCAGATGGTGGTGTGGAAGTCACGGGCAGTCACCTTGATAAGGAATGGAACGGCTTCAAACTCTGTATCGGTACAGAGAATACCACCTCTGACCAGATAGAGGAGATGTATAGAATAGCGAAGAAGATCGAATCGGGTAGACTGAAACCCCGTAACGCTGAGGGTGAGATAGAAGAGGTTGATGTATTGCCGGATTACCACCGTATGGTATCTGCGAACGTTATACTCCGTGATAGGTGGGAGGAACTGGCATTGCAATCGGTCTACGGCAGATTAAGATTGAAGGAAGCACTTGAGATAGCCTGGGCAGAGATAGAGAAGCAGGACGAAGCGAAGAAGAAGCCACTGGCTGGGTTGAGGATCGTATATGATGCTGGAAACGGCACAACCGGCGTAATTGCTCCGCCGCTATTCCGTAGCCTGGGTGGAGAGGTGATAGAACTCTACTGTGAGCCAGATGGCAATTTCCCGAATCATGTGCCAGACCCCACGATACCTCGCTATCTCAAAGATTTGCATACCGAAGTGGTGGACAAAGGGGCACACATCGGGCTCGCGTCCGATTCCGATGGTGACCGTGCAGGTGCGGTATCACCTCGTGGCAGGAACATCATAGGCGAACAGATCCTCGCACTGCTATGCCGGCATATTCTGCAAGAGCATCCACATGCAGCTATCGTTTATGATACCAAGTGCTCGGATGCAATACGGGAGATAATAAATGAGAACGGCGGTGTACCGGTAGAGTATAAGACCGGATTCTCGTTCATAAAATCGAAGATGGTGGCGGTTGGTGCGGTTGCAGGTGGTGAGATGTCCGGGCATATGTATTTCGCGAAGAATAATCGCGCGGACGATGCCGTATTCGCCTTTTCCGAACTCCTACTGCTCATTACAAGGGAATTTTACCGCCATAAGAGCACTGATATTGTGGATGATCTGCTTGAGGACTTCCTCAGCCGATACGAGAACACGCCGGAGATACGACTGCCGGTGGTGAATGACGATGAGAAAGAACGGGTATGTGATATCGTGGAGCGATATTACCGCGAACTCGCAGCGGAACAGCCCGGACGATACCGCAGACGGACGGATGAGAACGGTAATGATATAGATGGTGTGAAGATAGAGTTTTTGGAGCATCGAGGCTGGGCACTCATACGCCGTTCAAATACATCGCCGGTGATTATATTACGCATGGAAGCGAGAACCCCGGGCGGATTGAAGGCGATCGAAGAAGAGGTGATAGGACAGTTCCTCAAATTTGATACTGTGGATGTTGAAGCGGATGAGTATGTACGCGGGATAGTGGAGAGATTGCGACATAGAGATGGCGGATTTTGATGCACTGACCATGGAACTGGAGGAGAAGATAAGGAGAGAAGAGTGGCGTATATACAGCAGGAGAGTGTGCGAGGGGGCGTACAATCCAAAGAATGCCGGTGAACTCGATAATCCAGATGGCAAATGATAACATAAAGAGAAAGAGATGACAGGGAGGGGAATATTTATTATCATCTGTGGCACACTCCTTGTGGCAGGTGCGATATTCATATTTTATCACTATGCCGCACCGCCAGAGCATGGGGAAAATAATAGTAATAATAATACAAGGATAGATGTGGTTGTGACCATCCTGCCGGCGATGGATTTTGTGAAGCATGTGGGTGGCGATCGCGTACGGGTCACGGTGATAGTGCCACCGGGCGTGAGTCCCCATATTTATGAGCCACGACCTGAACAATTGAAGCAAGCAAGCACCGCGAAGTTATATTTCATGGTGGGTTCGGGCATGAAATTGGAGCAGAACCTGGTTGTGAAAATAAGAGCGATCAATCCAGATATAAAGATAGTCAATATCTCAAAAGGAGTAACTATTATTGAGAATGACCCTCACGTCTGGAATGCACCCGCGAATGCAAAGCTCATGGTTGAGAATATATGTGAAGCGCTTGTACAGATAGACCCCGGGCATGCTGAGTATTACATAAATAATGCGAATGCATATTCAGGAGAACTCGACGCTCTGGATTACTATTTCCACCGCAAACTCGATCAGTTCGATAACCGAGCTTTTTTGGCTTACCATCCGGCATTCGGCTATTTAGCTATGCAATATAACCTGACGCAGATAGCGGTTGAACGTGGCGGTAAAGAGCCAACAGCGAGGGCGATTAAGGATTGCATAGACCTTGCGAGGCGATACAACCTGCATTATGTATTCGTGGCGCCACAATTCACGACCGTGCAGTGCGAGGCGATAGCGAGAGAGATAGGTGGAGAGATAGCGCCGATGGATCCATTACCCGCAAATTACACCGCCAATATGCGACAAATAGCCGATTTATTAGCTGAAGAGTTCGCTGATTCATAGTCATTGTGAACATATGAGGCGCACCCCGGCATTTCCACTGGAGGTTGAGATCATTCAACTTTGACCACTTCTTTCTTCTCCTCTTTCTCCTTCAGTTCCTCTTTGCATTTCTCCAGTAGATCTATCTCCTTCGCAATCACCGTGTTTACAGCCTTTAATGCGTTCACTCTCAAATCTATGATGCCATAAGCGAGATCGGTCGCTGAGGGTTTATAACTGCTGAGCGATTCGAGCAGCTCGCCGGTCAGTGCAATAGCAACTCTGAGCGGTATAAATGCCGATTCCACGAGAACCTTTACCGCTTTTTCAAGCTCTTCTTCATTATCCATCTCCACTAATAAAGAATATATGGAGTGCTCCATTAAAAAGTTTCGCTTTTGCGAGTTGCATGATCTGTGCGATTGCGGGAAGCGGTATGAAGTTCCTGATTTCACCTATATCGGTTGAGATGACCACAGACAGGTCCTCACCGGTTCGTTCCACGGAGCATACGTCTTTGGCTGCGAATGGCAGGGGGACAATCACTTCCAGGCTGCCATTTTCATGCTCCTTTATCTCGACCGCTCTACCCTCGAAATATATTTTAGCGGGGTCTTCATCGCCAAATAGCTCTTCTCCCACACGGTTAAGGAGCTTCAAGCCTTTTATCTCTGACTCAAATAGCCGTAACTTCTTTATCGGTAGCGGATAGAAAGCCGACTCAGCCTCCAGCAGTAGCTTTGCCTGGGCATTCTTCCATTCGTGGAAGTAAGAATCGTGGACCTCTTCGGGTATCACCTTGTTTATTATCGCGAGGTCAACGTTTATGTCGTAAAGGTTAGCGAGCAGATGTGTTCGCTTCATGTTCTGCATGCTGAATGTATCGGGGTTGGCGATGAGCCGCAGGCTCGTGACTTCGCGGTTCACAATGATCTTCCTGAGCTGTTCGAGCAGTTCCAGGAGCTTGATGTCCTCTTTTATGACCTCTCTGTCCGGAGTGGGCATGCCGACGAGCGGTTCCACCAATTTGCCGATATTTGCGAATGGCATTATCAGTTTGATGAGTTTGGTGGCACTGGCACCGAGCAGTGATGGGAGATAGATATTCTTCAGTGCTTCGCCTGATGGGACGGTATCGAGCACGACGACATCGTAGGAGTCAACGAACTCAACGATCTTCAGCATGGATATGAATTCGGTCATGTTGGGCAGGGCTGCGAGTTCGTATGCCAGGACTTCGTCCAGACCACGGGATTTGAATAGCGAGACGATGTATTCCTGTATAACGCCGTATTTCTCCCTGACTTCCCTTATCGGGTCAACCTGTATGGCATGGAGGTTGTCATCAATCGGGGTTGGCGTGTGCTGAACACGTGTTTCAACTGCGTCTGAGAGCGTATGCGCGGGGTCGGACGATATGATGAGAGTATCATGCCCCATCTGTGCGAGTTTTAACCCGGTTGCAGATGAGATGACCGATTTGCCCGCTCCACCCTTGCCGGTATAGAAGATGACTCGCATGTTATAATATAGGGGTATATAAGAAAGTAAGAAAGCATGTTGTGATATCATGATTACGAACTTGGTAGGGAAGGATACGAAAAAGACCCTGATATTCCGAACATGACTGAAAATTCGACTTACCAAAATATTTATTGTGGGCTGTTTATAAGTTTTATTATAATCAAATTGGGATGATAAAAGAGAATGATAAGGGGTAGAGAGCCGTTCATCGTGGATAACAGTGATGCTACCTGGAAAGTGCAGAAATATTTGGCTGAATGGTGTGAATTATCAAATAAATTTGACATCGCAACAGCTTATTTTGAGATCGGTTCTTTATTGTGTCTGGATATGAAATGGCGGAATCTCAAAAAAATACGTATTCTCATGGGCGATGAGGTATCAAAAAGAACACGACGGGTATTTGAAGAAGGTTTGCGTTGCATTACCGCTAAACTGGACAATAGCATTGAAGAAGAGAAAGAGGAGAATGACTTCCTGGATGGTGTTCCCGCTATTGTTGAGGGTCTCCGGAATAGGACAATAGAATGCAGGATATACCGAAAGAAGAAATTTCATGCAAAGGCATACATCACGCATTCAAAATTCGATGTTATTGGTTCTGCGGCACTGGTGGGCTCAAGCAATTTCACATTACCCGGGATTACCGAGAATGTCGAGCTAAATGTGCAAATAAAGCATGAAATAGAAACTTTACAGGACTGGTTTGAACAACGGTGGAAAGAAGCGGAAGATGTAACCCCCGAAATATTGAAGACCGTTGAAAGACATACAAGGGAGTATACTCCTTTTGAAGTATATAGCAAAGCATTATACGAGTATTTTAAAGGGCACGAACTGACAGCCAGCGAGTGGGAACTCCGTGAGTCAAAAATATATCCAATTCTGGACCAGTATCAAAAGGACGGTTACCATGCACTGATGAAAATAGCATCGCGATATGGCGGTGCGTTCCTTTGTGATAGCGTGGGTCTTGGCAAGACATTTATTGGGTTGATGCTAATTGAGCGTCTATTACTGAGAGAGAATAAGAGAGTCGTTCTGATTGTGCCAAGTGCAGCGAAAGAACCTGTGTGGGAGGCAAAAATAAGGAGATATGTGCCAGAAATTTTGAACGGGTTCCTGCCATTCATATTTATTAAGCATACCGATTTAACCAAAACAACAGGAGATTGGCCGAAAACAATCGAGACTATTAAGAAACATGCTGAAATTATAATCATTGACGAAGCGCATCATTTCAGAAATCTACCGACTTCAAGATACAAAAAGATGTTTGAGATTGCAGAAGGAAAGGAGCTATTTCTTCTTACCGCTACGCCAATAAACAACACATTGCTTGACCTGGTTCATCAGATTGAATTATTCACGAGGCGAAAAGGGGATTACTTCAGCGATATTGGTATCCATAACCTGAGGTGGCATTT
>JAODGV010000104.1 GCA_025464425.1 Methanosarcinales archaeon
GCTCTCTTGCCAATATTTGACCATATCAAGCCTATTTCCGTATAGTCCGTTGCTACCCCTGCCATTAAGAATACAAATGAGTTACCAAATGCTCCTGTCTGCCTGAAAATTTCAAAAGCCAGGGGCGCTGTACCCTCTGAACAAACCTCTATAATGGTTGCTAAAACCAGTGTTACAACCAGACCAGAAAAAGTCGCTCCCATATAATTTATAAAAAATTCCTGCGGGATATATGCTCTGGCAGCGGATGCCAAAAACATCCCGAGCAATATCCACCATAAAATCATCTTTGCAAGTGCCCATGAGCCCCTCAAAACACCAGTCGCATCCTTCTTCATGCTTTCTATGCTAAACTCATATCCTTTCAATCTTCTCATAATGTCATCCAGGATTGAGAAATCTTCATCTATCCGGGCACTGTGATTTTTGCATTCTATTGAACCTCTCCTGTCCAATAGCTGGTAAATTAATCCGGTAATTATAGCAATGATAATCGCAGATCCAACAAAAAGTAGCGCCTTTATGCCAAAGAACCCGAATAATATGATCGTGATTGGCAAGTTAGCCCAGGGCGACGCTAAAAGGAAAGCGATAACCGCAGGAGTGGAGGCACCCTTTCTATAAAGTTCCATCGCTATGGCAAGAATTCCATGTGAGCAAGCAGATGCTAAAAAGCCCAGCCCAACAGAGTAAAAAATTGTTTTCTTCTTATGTTGAGCTAAATATCTTGAGATGTATTCATTGGGAATAAAATGATCAATAAATCCACCAAGGAGCAGACCAATGATTATAGCCAGCCAGATCATCCCGACATAATCATAAAAAGAAAAAATCAAATCGTTGAGTATTGTTATGCCAGAATAATCGAGGATAAAATGAAGGGCTTGAATTATACCCAGGCAAAAAATGATCAGGAAAATTCTCTCCCTGTACCACTTTTTAGGCTCTGCGGCACAGACATGACATTTCTCTTTTTTAAGCAATTCCTCGTATTTCCTGATACATGCTTCGCTGCAAAAATAGTGGTCATAAGCCTTTATTGTGCCCTGCATCCCACAAATTGGGTCTCTTTTATCCATACGATTCCTTATAGATTCAGGTATTTTTATTTATTTTTATTTTTATTTTGCCTCTTCGCAAATGTGGGTAAGTGATAATATGAGCGAGAGGGCAGATAAAGATAAAGAAGGGAAGCTTATGAATCTTAGCGGGCTCTGGCACTCTCAGGTTGTGAATGACTCTTGTGACTCTTATAAGAATTGCAGGATAGGGGTTGTTCTGACCGCACCTGAGGACTGGACTGCAGCCGCATTCATGAAGAGTATAAGGGATAGGTGTGCAGAGGCTATTCCGCTCGATCTATCGCGTGTGAGCGTTTCTATAACCGATACGGGGCTGTCATGGCTATATGAAGCTGCAAACCTTTACGATCTGGACGGTCTCATCGTCCGTGATGTGGGCATGAGCAATTCGTTAGAGCTGATCTCTGCAAAGTTCGATTTGATACGCCAATTTGAGCGTAATATGAGGGTTATGAATACTTCAATTGCTATTCAGAACGCGGCAAACAAGTTCTTATCGCTCGTGTTATTCCACAAAGCGCATCTGCCTGTGCCTCGCACGGTGGTAACAACACGTCTGGAGGTTGCAAAACGAGCAATTGCGGATTTCCAGTCGGTGGTATTGAAACCAATGTTCGGCAGCCAGGGTAAGGGGATAATCAAACTTGAAGAGCCCGACGATAACAAACTCTCAGCTCTATTAAAAGAGCGGGGTGTGCTATATCTCCAGGAGTTCATACCCAATCCAGGTCGTGACATACGAGTGTTTGTCGTCGCGGATGAGGCGGTGGGCGCTATTTATCGCGTCTCACCTCATGGGTCTTTCGTATCCAACCTCAGCCAGGGTGGACGTCCACGTAGATGCGAGCTGACCGATGAGCTGAGTGAGCTTGCGATACGCGCTACGAAGGCAATAGGCGCGGATTTCGCGGGCGTTGACATTATAGAGGGCTCTGATAGTCTCTACCTGCTTGAGATAAACGCAACACCTTCCGGTCGTGGCATAAAATTAGCCTGTGGTATTGATGTCACCGTTAAGATTGTGGACCTGTTATTCGCGCAATTGAAGCGCTAAGCTAAATTAAAAAGTGGTGATGGACTGCACGCTCGTGAAGCATGGATTTGAACCCGGGAGCTGTCAGGTATTCGATTTCGCAACAGGAAGAAGTGGCAGAGCATGCGAAATTACGCTCCGGTATAGAGATGGTGTCCCATACAGGCTTATCAGTTCCATTATTCTATCAAGACCGGAGCATTACCTCTCCATCTACCAGTCGGGCTGCAACTTCGACTGTAAGAAATGCCATTCCTGGCGATTCACGCAGAACGCTGCGGGTGAATGGCTCTCACCGGAAGACATAGCAGCGGAAGTGGCGCGATACATGACGTGTAATAAAATAACATTTGTGAGTCGAGAACACGCTACGAGCTGGCATGCCCACGAACTCTGCAAATCCTGTGGCAGTTGCATCCTGAGAGGAGTCAGAAGCGAAGCATGCCCGGGTATACTCACCACTGATAAGATCGTATACAGTGAGCAGGGCTGGGGACCCGCCCGCAACATAGTGTCTTTCACCGGTGGTGACCTCTTATGCCAGCCGGATTTCTATGTCAGGGCAGCTGAGAAGATTAAAGAGCGGAATAGCCGCATATGGATACTCATGGAGACAAACGGCTATGGACTCACATCTGCTAATCTGGACATGTATCAGCAGGCGGGTATAGATTCTTTCTGGCTTGATATCAAGGCGTTTGATGATAGAGTACATCGCAGGCTAACCGGCGTATCAAACACACGAATTTTGAAGCTGCCCGCGGAGCTAAGGGATCGTGGATTCACACTTGAGATATCATCTCTCTTCATACCCGGCTGGGTTGAGACAGATCAGATAGCGCAGATCGCCCATCTCGTTGCTTCCGTTGACGAGGGCATACCTCTCACCATTCTCGCTTTCTTCCCGGAGTACAGAATGATGGACGTCCCGATACCCAGTTTGAGACAGATGATAGAAGCTTATACTGCTGCGAAGGATGCGGGATTGCGTAATATAGCTTTGGGTAATATACACCTGTTTGTGCATACGCGAGCGGAATATGAGCTATTGAAGGAAGTAACACGATAACAACGGACTGAAAAGGTATAGTGTGGACAATCCAGCGAGTATAGCCACGGGATAAATAATCAGTGTGGAATGCAGCAGGTATAATGGTATAATAGCGAAGAAGAGACAGCCAATTGGTATTCCCAGCCTTAAATCCCTGATATTCCCGTATCGCAGCCGACTGACCATCAGAACACATAAAACCGCCATGAATAAGGGCAGTAATAGCGAAGAGTTCAATTGCAGTTCAAGTGCGAGTAGCATGAAAGAAGAGAGGCATACCGCACTGCCTGTTATCGGTAAACCCACAAATCCATCGCCCATCGTCGCCGTCGCATCGAATCTCGCGAGTCTCAACATCCCGCAGACCATGTATGCACTGCATACTGCGGCAATAAACGTGCCGTTCTGGAGTGCAAAAGCGATAACCGCGGGTGCAGTACCGAAAGAGAGCATATCAGCGAGCGAATCGAGGTATCGCCCTATCGGTGAGCTCTCTATCTTCCTCGCGATCATGCCGTCCATGCCATCAATAACGGCAGCGGAAAGTATAGCCACAAGCGCACCCTCTGTACCGCTGCCTGCGAGTACAATCAATATGGCATAAAATCCAAATATGCCATTGCAGATCGTTAATAGATCAGGTAATTTAATCAGTTTCAGGATACTCTCAGACTTCAAATCTACTGTTGTGCGCATTTCTATTTCACTATCTCTATCCTCGCATCTGATTTCTTCAACCACAGGTTCACCGGCTTCGATTCATTACCATAGAATACCACCTGCAGAGTATTTCCGGTTTTGTCAGTGTAGAAGTCCCCGGCGTCTGTGCCGTAATCCAGCCCCGCTTCTTCACAGCTCTTGATGAACCATCTTTCCCATACGTCGGGATACTCAGTAGTGATATTAAATGTGAGATTGAGGAAATTCAAGCCACCGGTGACCAGATCAGCGTCCTGATAATAAGCTTTTACAGTGGAGCCGAACGCGCCACAGATCGAAGATCCACTGCCGGTTAAGTCAATCGCAGTGATTTTGAGTGATGTGTTCCCATGTTCATCCGTGGTGATAGAGAAAGGAGGGGATAAGTGCATGAACCCGCCCTCAGTCTGTTTCTTTATGATCGCACCATGTTCATAGATGAGTTTATAATTAGGGAGATAGAGATAAGAGCTATCGAACTCAATCTTTCCGGATGCGTTCACGAGCACCGGCTTGCTGTAATTGTAGCTAATGTTCACGGAATGAAGAACTGGCGTTCTTGCAGGCATAAAAGTCGCGAATTCTGCTCGCCACTGGATGTACCGATGCCCGTCAGATACAGAAGCCAGCTCAGAGATGTCCTGCCCGTTAGTTACCTCAGGGCAATCTTCCCATGGCATCGCATCCATCATGCCGGGATTCATGGACGTTCGCACTTTCATGACGATGTTCGTTCCCGTGGGAACGGTCGCATTCCATGTGATATTGCCATACCTGACCAGCGTGGTGTTGACATCATGCCCAGCGTGCCCTTCGACAGCAGTGACGTTAGAAACGAGCCATCCAGAGGAATAATGGGGAATGATGGTGGTGAATGGCAGAGAGCTTTTGATAGCAGTTCCGGGACCGGCAGGGGCATCACCATCCTCTCCATTATCACCCCACCAGCCAGAACCTTTACCACCTTCTCCACCACTTCCACTGCTTACATCAGTATAATTATTGATATCTCCCGGGTCAGAGCTATCATAAAATACTTTAATTCTCCCTCCTGCGCCACCACCACCTCCGCCGCCACCATATCCATAAATAGGTCCTCCACCATAGGTGTCGCCACCATCACCACCGTTGCCACCCACGGCGTAGAGCATGCCTGAGATATTCACAGTATCGCCTTTTATTATAATGCAACCTCCGCTACCACCGCCACCACCGCCACCACCCCTTAAAAATAACGTATTTCCATCTTCTCCATCTGTACCGTTAGCGGAGACAATTCCGCTGATGTCAATAGTAGAAGCTTCTAACCAGATGTAGCCTCCACC
Source organism: Methanosarcinales archaeon (assembly GCA_025464425.1). Taxonomy (GTDB): domain Archaea; phylum Halobacteriota; class Syntropharchaeia; order Alkanophagales; family Methanospirareceae; genus G60ANME1. The sequence continues at coordinate 5,191 of JAODGV010000104.1, forward strand.
GTTCCCACCAGAGCCTCCTGATCCTATTATTATTGTACCGCCATAACTCCATCCATTTCCACCACCACCGCCACCAGAACCCATCTCAGCACTCAGGCTGGCTGCGTCACCATACGATGTGCCGCCAGAACCTGCTCCATCACCACCGCCCCTATTTCCACCATCACCACCATCAACTCCATAACCTCCTCCACCGCCACCAGAACCCTGATCAGCACCTCCACCATATCCATCGCCAGAACCATCAACTTCTGAAGAGCCCCCGGGCCATCCTTCGCCATCCGCGGTTAATTTTGAACCAGCGTCAATGATAATGCTCTTAGCATGTATTTTCAGCATGCCGCCCTTAACTATTACCGTGGTATTGTTGGTAAGCTTGAACTCGTCAAAGGAATATTCACCTGCAAGATATTCTGTTCCACCGGTAAAAATCTTATCCTCTTCCTTCTCCAGTTCCAGCCTCGCGCCTGAAGGCGTAACATTCACGTTGTTACTATCGTATTTCGCATATTCAGAGAAATTGTAAGGATTATCAGTGGAGGAAGAAGAACTCCACCGGGAATTGCCGTATACAGAAGCTGTCTCTCCGGGTGCGCAGGCTATGCATTCAAACGTTTCATTATCCGGGTCGAAACTGAGCATCCCGCCGGAGCTGAAGATGCCGATAATCGGGGCGCTTTCGGGTCGCATTCCGATAGGCGTAGCAGTTGATATGGTAGAATCTTCGATAAGTATTGCCATGTCAATATTAGAGCTGAGCTTTGCGAAGTCGTGCGGCACTTTGGCTGCGTGCTCGGCTTCGAAATCTTTCGTCCATTTCGGGATCTGGTATGATAGGTAAATGGAAGTTGCGGACAGAATAATAGCAATGATTAAGATTACACCCAGCACTTCGGACACAGCACGGTCGTCCCGCAGAAATCTCCCCTTCTGCATTATTCGTTAATATATCAAATATTACCCCTTTATTTCGCATATAAATAGTTTACGATGCCTGATGCTGAATCTTGAGGTGCAATTATAGAATTAATAATCACTTTATTCTTAACATGTTCAACAATGGGCATGTCATCTCGATACGCGAGTTCACAAAGCAGGAGATAGATTATGTGCTGACGTGTGCGGAGGAGCTGGAGCCATATGCTAAGGGTAAGAAGTGCGATATACTGGCGGGAAAGATACTCGCAAACCTGTTTTACGAGCCGAGCACAAGGACGAGGTTATCATTTGAGACCGCGATGAAACGGCTCGGCGGTGAGGTGATAAACATGTATGCGATAGAGGCGAGCTCGGTCGCAAAAGGCGAGAACCTCGCAGATACGATAAGAACAGTATCCAGTTACAGTGATGTGATAGCACTGCGTCATCCACAGGAGGGTGCGGCGCGAATGGCTGCTTCGTTCTCTACTGTACCAGTAATAAATGCGGGTGACGGCGCGGGACAGCACCCCACGCAGACTCTACTCGATTTATACACGATAAAACGTGAAGGTCTGCTTGATAAGCTCAGAATCGCGATTATAGGCGACCTGAAATACGGCAGAACGGCACATTCGCTCGCTTACGCATTATCTCTATATGGTGCAAAACTATATCTCGTATCACCACCCACACTCAGGATACCCGATGAGATAAGAACAGACCTGAAAAGCGCAGGAGCTGAGTTATACGAGTGTAATGACGTAAGAGAAGTGATAACCGAAGTGGACGTCCTGTATGTAACGAGGATACAGAAGGAGCGATTTCCTGACCCTGCGGAGTATACCAAGGTTGCGGGTACCTACCGCATAACATCGAAACTCATAGCAGAGAAGAGGGATGTGGTGGTTATGCATCCACTTCCACGTGTGGATGAGATAGCTCCGGATGTAGACCGAACAAAAAACGCAAAATATTTCCTTCAGGCATTCTATGGTGTACCTGTGAGGATGGCAATACTATATATATTACTGCGAAAGGGGGATTAAAGGAGATGCAGGAGATAGAGGAGATAATGAATGCGGTGAACCGACACGAGGAGCTATTTAAGAACGCTATACCAATGATAGCGAGCGAGAATGTAACGAGTGCACAGGTAAGGCTACTGCTTGCCTCTGATCTATCACACCGATATGCCGAGGGCGATGTAGGAGCGCGGTTTTACCAGGGTTGTGAGTTCATAGATGAGATAGAGGATAGAGCGATAAAGTGGGCAATGGAGCTATTCAATGCGGAACACGTGAATGTGAAACCGGTTTCGGGTGTCAATGCGAACATAGCCACGCTCTTTGCTCTTACTTCTCCTGGCGATATGATGATGGCTCTCTCTATACCCGATGGCGGGCATATAAGTCATGCTGCTTATTCTGTTCCGGGGTTGCGTGGCTTGCGCCTGAAAGAGCTGCCATTTGACACGAAGGAGATGAATATAGACGTAGACCGTGCGGTAAACGCGATAATAGAGCAGAAGCCCAGACTGATTATGCTCGGTGCGAGTCTCTTCCTCTTCCCTCACCCGATTCGCGAGCTCCGTACGGCTGCTGATGAGGCAGGTTCGACAATAGTATATGACGCATCGCATGTACTGGGGCTCATAGCGGG
>JAODGV010000105.1 GCA_025464425.1 Methanosarcinales archaeon
CCTATCTCCATCACCCTACTCTCCTTCAAATTCATGCTGAACGAGCAGTATAGAATGATAGATAATAGAGAAATTCAGAGAGAGTGATGGTGAGCAGATTTATTTCTCCTTCCCGGGCGCAAATCAACGGGCTAAAAGACCGTTTTTAGGGGCAACTCCTATCATCGTTGCTGCTCAACAAGGAAACTGTCCCACGGGCATTGGCAATGCTCGCAGGTCAACTCCTATCATAGTTGTTACTCAACAGATGTATGTACAGCTATTCAATCTATAGCTAGCCAGGTCAACTCCTATCATAGTTGTTACTCAATTAGGGAGATGAGGAAATGCAAACACAAAGCAATCTTCGTCAACTCCTATCATGGTTGTTACTCAACCCGGGGGATTTTCTGGAAGAAGCGATTCGGATACTGGGTCAACTCCTATCATAGTTGTTACTCAACCTCAACCTACCATATAATATTACCATGTATACACCTTTTCCCGTATTTCAAAAGCCAACCAGAGGCGGTGCGCACCCTGTCCATGTTGGCTTTTACATACTTTATCTTTGTTTTACGGTATCTATTCAGGTTTTAAAAGTTCAGGGGATAAAGTTATTTTCTCTTTTTGCGATAAAGAAAATTTTTTATAACTCTATCTTCAGATAAATATCGGTCGATATGCATGGTGAATTAGAAAAACTGGCTCATTCAAGGTAAGAAATATATCCTCCAAAAGCTTTCTATAAAAGGTGAATAGATACAAAGTAAAAAGAAAAATAAAAAGTATTTTTTTATTGAACGGGGTGAAATCGGGATTAATGTATCTGATAATAGTGGGGCTTGGCGGAATCGGTAAGAACCTTGTGAAGTTAGCGACGCAGGAGAAGAACGATGTGGTGGTGATAGACCAGGAAGAGAAGCGATGCCGTGAGATCGCAGCGAAATACGACGTGCTGACGATAGTAGGAGATGCAACTGAGCGATCGACCCTGGAGGAGGCGGAGGCACAACGGGCACACGCACTTATAGCCACGACATCAGATGATGCCGCGAACCTGATGATGGCATTGACGGCGAAGGGCATGGGTACAAAGAAGACGGTCGCAGTGGTGAATCAGGAAGAGCATGTGGAGATGTTCAAAGAGGCGGGCATACATATGTATGAGAACCCGGATATGACGGTTGCCAGTCACCTCTATTTCTCGGTGAAACGCCCCAGGATAAAGGATTTCCTGCCGGTTAGTGGCGGTAAAGCCGAGATATTTGAGATCGTCGTATCCGATAACTCGAAGGTTGTGGGCAAGAAGATCTCCGATCTGCGCTTAAAAGATGGGATAATAGTGGCGATAGAGCGCAATGGGGATATAATACTGCCAAAAGGGGATACAGTGATTAAATCGCACGACATGGTCACGATATTTGCGAAGGCGAAGGTTGTGGGTAAGATAAGTTCCATGTTCGCTCCTTAGCTTGAATTGAACATTTTTTATCTCGTAACTATACTTTAGTTTAGTGGAGAGGTGAGAGATATGACGGATAGAATAATGATCGGGAATCTCAGGCATGGGACAGAGCTTTTGAAGCGTGGATTCGCATCAATGCAGAAGGGCGGGGTAATTATGGATGTTACGAGCGCAGAGCAGGCGGTAATAGCGGAAGAAGCGGGTGCTGTTGCGGTAATGGCGTTGCATGCTGTACCCGCGGACATAAGGAAAGCAGGCGGTGTAGCGCGAATGGCAGACCCCGCTGTCATCACCGAGATTATGGATGCGGTTACCATACCTGTGATGGCGAAATGTCGGATAGGTCATTTTGTGGAGGCGGAGATACTGGAAGCTCTGGGTGTGGATATGGTGGACGAATCAGAGGTTCTTACTCCTGTTGATACACACCATGTGGATAAGCGTAAATTCACCGTGCCGTTCGTATGTGGCGCTCGTGATCTGGGCGAGGCACTGCGGCGTATAGAAGAGGGTGCGGCGATGATAAGGACGAAAGGCGAAGCGGGCACGGGCGATGTCAAGGAAGCGGTTCGGCATATGAAATTGATTATGGGCGAGATAAGGTCGCTGAAAGGCAAGACCGGGGAGGAACTGCGTGATGTTGCGAAGGAACTGAAAGTATCATATGAGCTTGTGCATGAGACCGCGGAACTGCAGCGGCTGCCGGTGGTCAATTTCGCTGCTGGCGGTATAGCAACACCCGCTGATGCCGCACTCATGATGCGACTCGGTGCAGATGGCGTGTTCGTTGGTTCAGGTATATTCAAGTCTGAGAATCCGTCACAGATGGCTTCTGCGATTGTGGAAGCGGTTAACTGCTATGATGATCCAAAGCGACTGGCGGAGATCTCAAAGGGGCTGGGTATGCCGATGAAAGGTATAGAGGTGACCGCACTGCCTGAGACTGAGATGATGCAGGTACGTGGATGGTGATATGTCATATAATATTAAAAAACCGATGTAGTTCCGTATTTCTTATTGAATTCAAACTTGATGGACTTGCCATTGAAAGAAATAACGTTTTATGGAGTATACCTCCTGTAAGTTTTGGTAAATAAACCATTTATGTGAGGAAACTATTCTGGATTTTAGAATAATTGATGAAAATGAAACTTAAGTCGTGTATCAAAGGCTATAAGGAGGGTACGCATCGTGCTGTTCCACCGGAAGAGACCCTGGCTCGGATAGAGCCGAAGATGCCTGCCGCGGGTGTTACACGCGTTGCGGACATAACAGGACTTGACAGGATAGGGATACCTGTGTTTTCGAGCATAAGACCAACAGCCGAGCGGGGAGCGGTATCGGTGTATAATGGTAAGGGAACAACGGCAGAGGAAGCTAAAGTTTCAGCAATGATGGAGGCTGTGGAGCGGTATTCCGCGGAGGTTCATGACAGGGAGCTTTTAGTGGATAGCTATGCGAGTCTTAACGAGAAGGAGAACGCATTAAACCCGGAAGAATTGATCCTCCCTGATTATGTGAAGGATGTTGAGGAAGTTCGTATCCCGTGGGTGGAAGGTTATGATTTGATGAAGGATGAGGAGATATATGTGCCTGCGAATGCAGTATTCCACCCATTACCATCACGATACGATAGGGTCAGACTATTCCGAACGAATACGAACGGTCTGGCAGCGGGGAATGAGATAGAGGAAGCGATTTTTCATGGTCTCGCCGAGGTGGTGGAAAGGGATGCGTGGTCGCTGGTGGAGATCACGAGGGATACGGGCGCGGTTGTGAAGATAAAAGAAGAAAGGATCCGTGCTCTCCATGATAAGTTCTCGGATGCTGAGGTTTCTCTGCTCATACGGGATATAACGAGCGATATAGGCGTGCCGACTTTTGCGGCTGTCTCTGATGATCTCATGTTGAGAGACCCGGCACTGCTCACCATCGGGATGGGGACGCATACGAA
>JAODGV010000106.1 GCA_025464425.1 Methanosarcinales archaeon
AGTCATTCAGTGGATCTAACGAACTGGAGCATAACAGATAACGAGGCGGAATTCTATTTCCCATCCATCGCTATACCACCATGCGGTGAGCTCTATCTTACGAGTAAGGATGCTGCATATGCTCGCCCGGGCGCGGAAGTCATGACCCTGAGTGGTGGTTTCACGTTGCGTAATCGTGGTGACGAGCTCATTCTGCGGGATGATCACGGCAGGGTTGTGGATGTGGTGATATACGGTGATTCATGCTACAATGATGCCGGCTGGTGCGGCTCACCACTGGCTAAGCCGATAGAGGGGATGATGTTTCACCGTAAGGGCTATATGGACACGGATACTGCATCTGACTGGGTTATTCTGGCACCCGGCGCGTATTATCACCCGCCTGAGCCAGTTCATGCTGTCAATACCTGGATTACCACATTCGTATCGCCGGATTGCAGCTACGCAGTCCTGAAGCAGGAGCTGGATAATGCAACTTCTTCTATATACCTGAATCTCTATGAATTTGAGAATGAAAGACTGAAGGAGCATATTCTACACGCCATGGATAGGGGAGTCAGGGTCTATCTCCTGCTGGAAGCCCGTCCCTTAGGCGGTATGGGAGATGCGGAACGATGTATTGCCGCGCAGATAGAAGATAACGGTGGTATTGTACGGTTTTCGCACGATAGATTCCGGAATCATGCGAAATATGCGATTATAGATGACGAGACCCTGATAATAATGTCAGAGAACTGGAAATATACAGGTGTGCCATGGAATGGCGAAGGCAATCGCGGTTGGGGCATTGTGATAAGGAACCGTGGGATAGCGGAGTACTTCAAAACGGTATTTCTCGATGATTTCCGGCGTGCTGTGGATATGGATGTCGGGTGTGATCGGCATGCAAATGGAGCATATGATTATGGATACCGGAATCTGAGGACGGGCATGGAGTCACGATTTGAACCACGCACCATGAAATGCAACTTCACGTTGATTCCGGTTCTGGCACCCGATTCTGCTATGAGTGAGGTATTACGGATGATAAATAATGCAAGAACGTACATATATGTGGAACAGTTATCCGTGAGGCTCAACAGTAAAGAGGGGCTGAACCCGTTCATTACAGCACTTATAGAAGCAGCACAGCGTGGCTGTGATGTGAAGATCCTGCTGGATTCACGGTATTTAGAGGGTGATAACAACAATGACGAGCTGGTAGCTGAACTGAACAGGATAGCACGTGCACGTAATTTGAGCCTGGAGGCGAGGCTGGCTGATCTTGAATCACTGGGGCTGGTGAAGATACACAACAAGGGGTTGATAGTGGACGGCAAGAAAGTATTCATATCTTCGTTGAACTGGAACATGAATTCGGTCTATAATCGTGAGGCGGGAGTGATAATAGATGAACCAGAGATTGTTTCTTTTTATGAATCGGTATTTCTTCATGACTGGAATGGCTCGCATGAGGCACCTGGATCGGGATACGGGATAGGTAAGAGGATTCTATACATTATATTCACTCTTGCTCTCGTCTTTCTCGTCTTTCTGGTGGTGAGGCGGTATCAGATGCGATGATTGTGCAACACAGATTCCGCATCCTGGTTTTGGGGTTCACGTGGAGTGGGCAGAACGTTCCCGGCAATATTGAAGATGGTGAATGGAAACTGAACTGAGATGAAGATAAATATATTTACCACACTGGATATTAATAGAGCAATGGAGTGCATTGCCAATGTCACGGACGGGCGCTGATGGAATTCCTGAACCGGTTGAACTATCAAAGAAAGCGAATCTTAACGTATAATAAGAGGAGACAGATAAGATGCTTAATGAGATTAATGAGATAACGGGGGTAAAAGGCAGGGAGATTTTAGATTCTCGTGGTAATCCAACGGTGGAGGTGGTGGTGTATACAAAGAATGGTCTTGGACGCGCGAGTGTACCTTCAGGTGCATCAACAGGCAGGAAAGAGGCGTGTGAGAGAAGAGACAACGACCCCGCGAGGTTTGGTGGCAAAGGAGTTCTCAATGCTGTTGAGAAGGTCAATACAGAGATAAGAGCTGCGCTCATTGGTATGAATGTACTCGATCAGGCGAATATAGACAGGCATCTGATTGAACTGGATGGGACGGATAACAAATCACGGTTGGGTGCGAATGCCATCGTCGGTACGTCCATGGCGGCATGCCGCGCTGCTGCGAACTCGTTAAACAAGCCGCTATTCCGCTATATCGCTGAGGATATACTCGACGGGCACTCAGTAGGGCTACCGATACCGATGATGAACGTGATAAATGGAGGTAAACACGCCGGTAACGAACTGAGTATCCAGGAGTTTCTTATATTACCGTCCGGTTTTCAGCGTTATACCGATAATTTAAGGGCTGGTGTGGAGACTTATCATGCACTGAAGGCGGTATTGAAGCAGCGTTACGGCGCGATAGCGACGAATGTTGGTGACGAAGGTGGCTATGCGCCACCGATGAAGCGAACCGAGGAGCCACTGGATGCTATAATAACAGCGATAAAAGAAGCGGGCTATACCGAGGACGAGATAAAGCTGGGTATAGATGCCGCTGCTTCTTCTTTCTTCGATTCCGCAACCGGTAAATACAGGATAGACGGTATGGCGAAGGATGGCGAGGAGATGATAGAATTTTATCAGGCGCTTGTGGATAGCTACCCGATAGTGCTGATAGAAGACCCATTTGAAGAGGAGTCGTTCACGCTATTCAGTGCGCTGACGGCGAAGATGCCACAGGTGACAATTGTTGGTGACGACCTCTTCGTGACGAATGTGAGACGGTTGCAGCAGGGCATAGATGCTAAAGCGGCAAATGCCGTTCTGCTCAAACTGAACCAGATAGGCAGTGTAACCGAGACGATCGAGACGGCACGGCTCGCGAAGGAGAACGGCTATAAGTGCGTGGTCAGTCACAGGTCGGGTGAGACCGAGGATACATTCATCGCCGATTTCGCTGTTGCAATAAACGCCGAGCTCATAAAGACCGGCGCACCCGCGAGGAGTGAACGAACATGCAAATACAACCAGCTATTGAGGATAGAGGAGGAACTCCTCGGCAGTCACATCAACGCCACCCCCTGAAGGGGGTTCCGGGAAAAAATAAAATAAGGCTATTTTCTTTACTTCAGGAGAAGTAAACGGGAGAGAAGGAGATGGGAGGTAAATTTTATCCTGTAAAAGGCTATATAGACTTCCTGAAGGCTGCAAGCTCGGACATTGAGAGTTTCTGGGCGAGAGAGGCATCGAAATTAGAGTGGTTCAAACACTGGGACAGGGTTCTGGAATGGGAAGAGCCGTTTGCAAAATGGTTCGCAGGAGGTATGCTCAATGCGTCTTACCTGTGCGTGGATAAACACTTATACTCATGGCATAAGAACAAGGTGGCTCTGTACTGGGAAGACGAGGAAGGGCACACAAAGGCGCTCAGCTATTTCCAGCTCTACCGGGAAGTGAACAGGTTTGCTTCCATGCTGCGCAATCTCGGTGTGAATAAAGGTGACAGGGTCGTTTTATACATGCCAATGATTCCTGAATTACCGATTGCAATGCTCGCATCAGCAAGAATAGGCGCTATCCATACGGTTGTATTCTCAGGTTTCAGCAGTCAGGCTCTTGCGGATAGAATTAATGACACATCAGCAGAAATACTGATAACTGCGGACTTTGGAAAGAGAAGGGGAAGATTGATACCACTCAAGGAGATAGTGGACGAAACCCTGAAACTTGCACCCACCATAAAGAAAGTGGTAGTGATAAGAAGAACGAAGGAAGCGATAAATATAGAAGATGGCAGGGATTTCATGTATCATGAGTTAATAAAGGATGCTGAGAATTATGTTGAACCAGAGCCTCTGGAGTCCTGCCATCCATTATATATCCTCTACACATCCGGCACCACAGGTAAGCCCAAAGGAGTCATGCACTCCACAGGTGGATATCTGGTATACAATTATGCCACATATAAGTGGGCATTCGATATCTCAGATGAGTCCATCCACTGGTGCACCGCCGATGTGGGCTGGGTAACAGGGCATTCTTCAATAGTTTATGCGCCTTTGCTACATGGAGCAACAGTGCTTATGTTCGAGGGCACACCTGATTATCCTGATCCGGGCGTGTGGTGGAGGATAATAGAGAAGTACGGGGTCACAATCTTTTATACGAGTCCAACAGCGATCAGGATGCTCATGCGTTATGGCGAGGAGTGGTTGAAGAATTACGATTTGAGCAGTTTGAAGATCCTGGGTTCTGTTGGTGAACCTATAAACCCGGAGGTATGGAGATGGTATTATAAAAATGTAGGAGGAGAGAGGTGTCCGATAGTGGATACATGGTGGCAGACGGAGACAGGGGGGATAATGATCTCGCCCGCTCCGGGCATGGAGCTCATACCACTCAAGCCGGGTTCTGTAACACTGCCACTGCCCGGTATAGATGCTGAAGTGGTGGACGAAGAGGGAAAACCGGTAAGTGCGGGGATAAAAGGCTATCTGGTGATAAGGAAACCATGGCCGGGGATGCTGATGGGGCTTTACAGGGATCCTGAGAGATACAGGGAGGTATACTGGTCGAGATTTAAGGGCATGTATTATACCGGAGACTATGCGATGAAGGACGAGGAGGGCTATTTCTGGATATTTGGCAGGGCTGATGAGGTAATAAAAGTGGCAGGGCACAGGCTCGGCACCGCGGAGATAGAGAGTGCGGTGGTATCGGCACCTTTCGTGGCTGAAGCAGCCGTGATAGGCAAGCCTGACCCGATAAAAGGAGAGGTTATAGTTGTATTTGTGATATTGAAGGAGGGGCATAAGCCAGGAGATGAGCTGAGGGGAGAGATAATCAGACATGTTCGTGAGCATATAGGACCGATTGCTACGCCAGATGAGGTTCATTTCGTCGCTAAACTCCCCAAAACGAGGTCGGGGAAGATAATGAGGCGGTTATTGAAGGCTGTGATAATGGATAAGCCCATAGGTGACATCACAACACTCGAAGATGAAGCTTCGATAGAGGAAGTGAAGAGTGTTTATGAGGAATTCAAGCATATTATGAAAAGCAGATTATGAAAAGCATATTATGAGAACTTGATTATGTTATGCCAGTAATTAATGGAAAGGTATATTGCGATTCGGGCAGGATGAGCCACAGAGGTAATACAAATCCCGGTGGTGGACCGGATATAATAGATAATAGCCCTGGTAGAGAGCTCATAATGGTATTAAAAGACCAGCTCAAGAGATAATATTACTCCCACGTATAACTTACTTTAGACCCTGCTTCTAAATCTGATTTGATTTTTATGTGGTTATCCACGTAATTCTCCAGGCCTGAAAGGTGCGAAATAACAAAGATCTGCTGAAAACTGGTTTCCAATGAGCGCAGGAACTCTAAAAACGATGCACGCCTGTTCGGGTCGAACGAACTCAGAGGCTCGTCTAAAAAGAGGAACTGTGTGGAACTGGCATATTGCCCTGAAGCAGGAGTTAATGCTCTGGCAAAAGCCAGCCTTAAAGAGAGTAACAGCTGGTCTGATGTGCCGCCACTTAGCACGCCTAAATCCACATAATCGTGTTTTTCCTCAGAAAATGCCTGTATATTGAAATCCGAATCTATCTTAACTTTTTTGTATCTGTTGTTGGTTATCTTAGGCAAGATCCATGAGAAATAAGCCTCTATTTGAGGTCCTAAACGCTTTCTTATATTGCTGGATGTCTCTTTAAATACCGATTCAAGTTCTCCGTAAATTCTGATTTT
>JAODGV010000107.1 GCA_025464425.1 Methanosarcinales archaeon
ATGATGAGCTGTACTTAACATAGGTGTATTACTCTTCGCCATCTCAGATAGCACTCTCAGAATCTTAGGCTCCGTGGTCCTGAAATCCAAGCAAGGCATCTTCAATCAAGGAATAACCCGAATGCCTTACAAATGCCACCCCAAATTTTACTTCCTCTGCTTCTGGTAATGTCTGCTTCAAAACCTGAAGCAGATTCATCGTCATGTTATCGGTGAATGTTATTTCCATTTCTCCTTTCAATATTTCACCTTTATTCTCGACTTACCGGGCGGCAGAAGCCTCAGTATCTCATCCCGCGTGGTCATAACGCCATGCGCATGGAAGTACTCCACAATCTCAGTTGATAGTTCATTCTTATCCAGTTCATTATCGGGCTCCAGTACCACGAACCGTTTCAGTCTCTGCTTCTCCAGTTCGGGCAATACAATCACGCGGCTGTGCTCGTCTATACCGATACACAGACCGAGCGGCACCTTGAGATACTGCCGCCTGCCCCTTATCACGAAACTGCCCTTCTTTATATACTCGCCCGAAGGTGGTGTCTTACTCACCTGCTCGCCCTTCACGAAGTAACATTCACCCTCGTAGAATCCGTATTTCCATAAACTGGAGTAAGAAGCTGCGAATTGCGCTATCGCACGCAGAGTTGAGTCTGATAGCGGTCTGCCACCTGTCTTTGCTACCACTACGGGTGCACCACTCGCCTGCGTATGACAGAACAGGTCATCACTGCTCATATACTTCTTCACCACTATCTCATTTGTGGTCGCATCTTTGCCCGCTATTACGAGCACACCTTCATGGGTCATAAACCATCGGAACCGTTCGTACCATTCCTTCTTCTCTCGTTTCACCTCGCGCTTCTCTGGTATCGCTTTCGGTATCGCTTTCGCTATCGGTATCGCTATCGCGCCCTTCACTGATGCGCGCTCCTGTTCTTGCTTCAATTTATCCCTGGTATTTGCAATCGCACGTTCCACACCCTCGCGCTTCTTCCTGAACACCTTCGCACGTTCATAGCACAGACTCGCATTCTTGAATAGCGATAGTGAGGTATCAATCTCGATTTTACATTCGGGCAGTGACAGCTCCACCTTCTTCTCTTTCCCCGACCTGCTGGCGAGCATGTCCTCAATCTCCCGGTATTTTGTATATATCAGTTCACCTTTTCGCCGCCATTCCTCCTCCTTCGTCCGGTACTCACGCAGTGCCGCCTCCTGTTCCTTCAATATACGTTCGTATTGCGCTATTACTCTATCACGCTCGCTTTGCACGGCTGCTTCCATACACTCCACTATCTTCTTCGTGAAGAATTCGTCTACCGCATCATTAAAAGAAGGGAAAGGTATCTTCTCCGCATCCTTATAACGGCTCAGTTCGAATGGTAGAACATCCACTCGCGCTCCTTCCTCAATAACTATATGCGGGCACAGCCCTTCGCCCGTTATTACCGGCTTTAACACGCTCTTTATTGCCTCGTACAGGGCATTCAGCTCGTCATCAGCGAGTGCACTCGCGTTCTTATGCCTGTCAATGCCCGATTTTGCACATACTTCTTCCGCATAAAGCCCGCCGAGTCCGAGTTCCAGTGCAATAGTACGAACCACATCCCCGGTTGCCGAACCGCACAGTTTCGCAAGTTCTTCCCTGGTTACTTGCAGGGGGTTCATCCTCGAAGGTGGTCTCTCGTATCGCTCGTGCGCTTTTATCTCTCGTGTTGAGAAGCTAATCCTGTGAAATGGTATCAATATCTCGCCTCTTTCGTCTATCAGAATGATATTGCCACCGGGCAGTAATTCCGCTATCAACCCGAGCACGGCATCACGGCAGCTCAATCTCAGCTCCACTATTCGGTCGAACTCGAACTGCTGTATAGCAGTGATTCTGCAGCCATTGAGGTGCTTCCTGAGGAACATTGCGAAGTTAGAGGGCATTCGCGGCGCTTCTCGCCGGTATTTCGTTAGATGGATTCGCCTGCCAGCTTCTATTACCAGATTGAATGAGCCGGCATTGCTCTTATGCAGCTTCAACCTTATCTCCTGCTTGCCTATCTGATAGACCTTCTCCACCCTCGCACCTATAAGCTGCTGCAGTTCTTTAACGATGACTGCTATATCCACACTGCTCAACGATTCCTTCATAAGATGGTCATCTAATCAAAATCAGCCATACATGTATTGAGATGTATCGGCACCAATGCCATCACCGCGATATGCAGAAGCAGTCTTCTCTATCTGCTGCTTTATTCGCTTCTCAACCGCTTCTGCGCTTTCCCGCAGCATCTCCTCTATCCGCTCTGTATCCAGTTCTATACCAGCCATCCGCTTGAATGTTCGTAATGCACCGACACAGGCACGCAGGTCCTCAGGGTATTTACCAACACCGAGTATAGAATAGCTCTCAATGCCGAGTTTGGATGCGAACCCGGGCAGCAGTCCGGTCTTACGAATGATTGTGTAACGCCCGATATTCTTCCTCGTCATCTTTATTGAGCTTGCCGGCGGTTCCTTGTGCGAACCTTCAAAGTAGCCAATATACGCCTCTATACCCGGTCTGGTATTCCTGAACGGTTTTTGAAACGGCATTATCACACCCACCGTGTATAATTCACGCACACCAAGCATCTTTGCGATTCGTGCCAGCCCTTCTGACTGCTTATATGCAGATTTTGGTAGATATTCTGTCTCAGGGTATTTACCGACATAGCAGAACAGCCGCTTCTCTTCGCTGTACCAGAGCTCGTCATGTGGTATCACGAACTCCTCATCACGTGCTTCTACCATCGGTGGGAAGTTACAGGAATACAGGCTCATCACCTTCACGGAATCGTGCAAAAGCTCCTTCAGGTGATACGGTATGATGTTACCGAGAGGGGGGAAGCCAGCGACCATGACATTATAGTGACCTCTTATCTGGTCTCTGAACTTCTCTTCTTCAACATCCCAGTAGATCGAGAGCTCATCTATTTCAAAACCTTCCATCTCAATACTATTTTATTTTAAGATTATTAAATGTTTGTGTATGTAATTTCAGAATGATAAAAGTGATAGCCCATCGGGGCGCGAGGGCTACCGAGCCCGAGAACACGATAAGAGCGATGTGTAAAGCTTTTGAGTGTGGTGTGGACGCTGTTGAGGTTGATGTAAGGTTCACAGCGGATCGAGAGGTGGTGGTGATCCATGATGATACACTTGATAGAACAACGGATGGCACCGGCAGGGTTGGAGATAAGACCTTAAAAGAGTTAAAGGAGCTCGATGCTGGCAGATGTGAGCGAATACCGGAGTTATCTGAGGCGATTTCGGTTGCAAAGCGATACGCACGCTCTTTAATTATAGAACTGAAGGAAGAATGTATGGAGATGCCGGTGCTTGATGCAATAACAGAAGCTGATATGACTGGAGATGTGATTATTGTATCTTTCCTCCATCATTCGGTACGTAAACTGAAGGATATCGCAGGAACGGCGATAAAGACCGGTGTGATAATCGCGAGTGTGCCGGTGAATCCCGTACGGCTGGTACAGGACGCCAGAGCGGATGCCATATTCCCGAAGTATGAGCGAATAAAGAGCAATCGTGAATTCGTTGATGCGTGTAAGTCCAGCGGTATAGAGGTCTATCCATGGACTGTGAACACGATAGAGGATTTATATAACGCGATTGAGCTTGGTGTGGATGGCATAGCCACCGATCGCCCCTGTGAGCTTATAGAATTGATGAAGAGTGGTGATAATGACGGTTTACAGTGATTTCTCACCCACGGACTATCGGTATGCGGTGGACGAACTGCGGGCGTATCTGTCTGAAGAGGCGTATATGCGCTACAAAGCGCGTGTGGAAGCGGCAATTGCAGAGGTTTTTGCCCGCAGAGGGTTGCTGAGCGATGCATTGAAACGAGAGATTGTGGCTGCGGCGTCGAATATAAGCCCTGAGGAGGTATATGAAGAGGAGCGTCGCACGAAGCACGATATACGAGCACTGGTGAACGTGATCAAGCGTAAGGTGAGCGAGGATGCAAGACCGTTTGTGCATCTCTGCGCCACTTCATACGACATTGTGGATACTGCGAATGCACTGAGGTATCGTGAGGCGTTGAGAGAGGTCATCCTGCCGGACATGAAAGCGCTGGAACGCGTATGGATCGAGCTTGCCCGACGGGAGAAGGATACGCTCCAGATAGGACGCACACACGGGCAGCATGCCGAGCCCATCACTTTCGGATTCGCAATTGCGCAGTACGTGAACCGGTGGGGCACACGGATATTGAAGGTAAAAGAAGCGAGTGAGAATCTCCGTGGCAAGTTATCCGGTGCAGTGGGTGCGTATAACGCTCTTTCGCTCATATTTGACGATCCAGAAGCGTTTGAACGGGATGTACTGTCGGTGCTCGGGCTCGAACCCGCGCCGATTTCCACACAGATCGTGCCACCTGAGCCGGTATGCGACCTGATACATGCGATAATAAGCAGTTTCTCGGTGCTCGCCAATTTCTGTGATGATATGCGGCATCTGCAGCGGAGCGAGATTGCAGAGGTACAGGAGCGTGTGGATACGTCACAGGTTGGCTCCTCAACGATGCCACATAAACGCAATCCGATCGGATTCGAGGGTGTGAAGAGCTTATGGAAACGGTTCATGCCTCAGATCGTGACGGCGCATCTCGATCAGATCTCTGAGCATCAGCGTGACCTCACCAATTCCGCATCCCAGCGATATATACCTGAGTTGCTGGTGATATTCGACCACAGTGTGAAGGAATTGAAGCGGATAAGCGAGCGGCTGGTGGTGGATAAAGCCAGTATGCGTGCCAATTTCGATATCTCCGCGGATAAGATCATTGCCGAGCCACTGTACATATTGCTATCGTATTACGGGCATCCTGATGCACATGAATACCTGAGACAGAAGTCATTTCAGGCTTATGAGCGTGGTAAGAGCCTGAAAGAGCTGATAGAAGCGGATGATACCGTACAATCCTATATAAGCAAGTTCACAGCGGACCAGCGCAGGCAGGTGTTTAACGCAGAGTGCTACACAGGTATAGCAGCTGAGAAAGTGGATAAGATAACCGATTATTGGGAGAGGAAGATAGAAAAGATATGACTCCGGAATTGATATATGATGACATAGGCAGCTATCCATTGCCGGAAGGAACGAGCAAGGAATGGATAGAGCGGGCTTTTGCCATGCCCGGCGATGATGCGGTTTATACCATGATAGAGGATGCAATGTGGCAGAAGCTAAATGCGGGTGTAGAATTGCCAACGTACCCGCAGTTCCAGCACATGATTGCTCAATTCAGTGAGCCGATGATGGACGATACGAAGACGGAAGAGCCATTGTTGATAAGGTACGAAGCAGCGCGTATAATCGAGCTGGAGGCACTTGAGCGTATGGCAGCGCGGTATAAAGCGGAGCGAGGCGAGAGATTGAAGCTGAGAGTGTGTGTTACCGGTCCGATAGAGCTGTATTATAGCCAGTTCCAGCCACCGGTTTATATGGATATGATGCTGAACATCGCCAAATCTGTTTGCAGGTTCATAAAGCACAGTATCGAGCATGCACGCAATTATGAGGTGCGGTGCGTATCAATAGACGAGCCGAGTATGGGTTTAGACCCGCGTATAGAGGAGGGTGAAGCAGTGATAAAGGCACTGGAGACCGCAGCACAGTTCACACTTCAGAAAGGTATAGATACGCAGATACATCTACATTCACCGATATTCTACGAACTTGTGTGCCAGGTGGATGGAATAAGTGTGATAGGATTGGAATCCGCAGCGAATCCTTCTGTATTACAACTGGTAGACCGTGAGGTGCTGGAGCGTTACGATAAGTATCTCCGGGTAGGTATCGCTCGGACTGATATACTGAGCATGGCTGCGGAATATGATGAGCAGCATCATACGCGGGCGTTCAGTGATGAAGCGATATTGAAGCGAATAATAGATGATTATAACAACCCGGAACGGGTGAAGCAGAGGTTGAAACATGCACATTCTATTTTCGATGATCGGATAAAGTATGCCGGTCCAGATTGTGGCTTGCGTGCTTTTCCGAGTCAGGCACTGGCGTTCCGGTTGCTTAAGAACACAGCGGATGGTATAAAAAAATGGAAAAGAACGATAAGGCAAACCTAAACATAAATATAAAATGTGGAAAATGTGGCAAGCCGATATCAGGGGATGTTTACGAGTT
>JAODGV010000108.1 GCA_025464425.1 Methanosarcinales archaeon
AGCCGTAGCCGCAGATGCGCTATCAACACATCATGCCTGACATCCTCATAAGAGATGAAATATTCTATACCGTCACATGCTTCATATCGCTCCACGAGCAACTGTACGCTATCTTCATCTATGACCTTACCATGCAGGTGTGCCAGACCGGCTTCACGACACCTTATGCATCTGCATTTATAGCCCAGTTCGTGCAGCCGGGCTTTCACCATCTCGCGCAAATTGCTCTTCTTCACACCCGCCGCTATGAACTGCGCGGGTATATCCCGCTGTATCCGCTGTATCCGTACCCATTTCGGGATTATTCGCTTCGCATAGGCGATAATCTCAACTGCCCCATCTTCACATAACGGCTCGTATTCACCCCTTATCCAGCGCTCATACAGCTCTGTGCCACGAACCACCAGTGTGGGATATATCTTAAGGTAATCGGGCATGAACCTGTGATCGTGGAATATCCTGTCGAACATCCGCTTGTCCTCTTCTATCGAGGAGCCGGGCAGACCGGGCATGATATGGAACCCGACCTTCAACCCCGAATCCCGCAGTCTCTGGTTCGCTTCCACCGTATCTCTGACCGAATGCCCGCGCTGTATCTCCTTCAGTATATCATCATTCACATGCTGCACACCCAGTTCCACTTTCGTGGCACCCATCTCCAGCATACGGTCTATCTGGCACGTACGTGCATAGTCCGGTCTCGTCTCAAACGTGATGCCCGTATTACGAATATCACGCCCGCGTGCGGCGCCGAACTCATCCATCGCTTCTAAACACCGCCGTACGAACCATCGCTGATAGTCCAGCGGTCTCGCAGTCAGTGTGCCACCCATCAGAATCAGCTCGACTTTATCGAAATCATGACCTATCTCATCCAGTTGATGCAGTCGGACCATCACCTGCCTGTATGGATCATAGTTACACTGAGCTGCACGAATAGCGGCGGGCTCCATGCCCACATAGCTCTGCGGTGATACAAACGCAGAGTCGGGTCCACCCGGACACATGATACATCGCCCGTGCGGGCATGGATACGGAGAAGTCATGACTGCGACCGGAGCAACGCCCGACGCGGTCCTCATTCGCTTACGCTTCAGCTTCTCACGCAAATCAGCACCGCCGAACCTGAGCACATCGGAATTCTTTGGTATATGTGACAGTTTATATCTCGCACTTATCTCCTTCTTCGCTCTGTTTATGCTATCCGGTTCTCTCAAATTCCTCTTCTCTACCAGTTCCGCTATTTCCCGGCATGCAAGTTCATATGCTGTCGCCATCTTATATCGTTATACGTACCCCTGTGACTCTTCCCGTTCTCGTTCCCTCCTCTCTTTTGCACTCCGTTCCTCCTCCTCCCGTAGCATAGCGTCCATCAGCTCGCTCTCAGCCCTGCTCCGCGCTTCTAATATCGAAGTGTCCACTTCCAGTTTCAGTATCTCTCCCAATTTGGTGAGCAATTCAGTCGCCGCTGTGTAATCTGGATACTCAGGATCTGCCGTGTTGGAGTCTGTGGGTGCGAATAAGCATATGCTTTCTATTCCTTTCCTGTGCCCTATTGCAGCTACGAGCCCGGAGAAGCCTATAAATCGGTCCACTCTTGTTTTATTGATACCATAGCCCTTCATCTCATCCAGCAGCTTCAAGTCCGTTGCACAGCACCGCAATCCGGTCTCTATTACCTGCGCACCGAGCGAGAACAGCCTTTTTACACCCAGCTCCACCAATAAATCCGTTACCTTATCTGCAATCATGTATTGATTTACGGAACTGTAAGCTTGATAGCCATCAACAATGATGATACACTCACCATTTTTTGGATTTAACGCATAGAACTTCACACTCGGTAGTTTCACCATACCGCCACGGTCTATTATAACACCGGCACCAGAGGGTGAAGCTAAGTAAGAGGGTCCGTAATATATTCCTGGCAGACCATAAGAGTACAATTCAAGCAATAACCGTGGTTTCAAGCGCTGTATGAGCTCTTCTATCACCATCTTACCCACTGATCGCAGACCAGAAGCGCCAGCAATCGCTATTCGCGCCTTCAACTCCTCTTTCGTATGATAACGTACCCATATCTTCCTCGTTATACCCATGTTTTTTTATCTCATCTCAAATTCAAAAAAACTTTTTAGAACCACTGGCAGATAAAAATAAATATCACGTGTATTATTAACAGATGCCAGATTTCTTCTTGCTCACCGTTCATCAGGACACGGAAATACCGGTAGATGAGATGCTCCGTGCTGCTCATAGATTCGGATATAAGGGCATCGGCATATGCAGTGAGCACGCAGAGCCGTCTCATGAACCTGACATCTACCGTGGCGTTGAGATAAGAACAGACTCAGTATCGGAATTGAGACGTAAGTTACGTCGTTACTGGTCTGAGGTGCCGCTGCTGGTGGTTCGTGGCGGTGATGAGAAACTGAATATGGCTGCGGTTAAGGACTATCGGGTGGACGTACTGACGAATCCGTGCGGTGAGGACTGGCGTGTCGAGCTGAAGCCACAGATGCTGGAATTCGCAGCCAGGAACGGCATTGCTATTGAGTTCAATCTGAGTGGAATAATAGGTAGCAGGCGTGGCGAACGGGCACATATCCTGAGACAGATGCATGAGAGCCTGAAACAGATGAGGAGATACGGCGTGATGCCGCTGTTAGCCACTGATGTCCGTTCGATTTATGATCTGAGAGCGCCCAGGGAGATGATTGCTATTGCTGCATTATATGGTATGGAACGAGAAGAAGCAATACGAGCTTTGAGTGAGATCCCCGCTGGTATACTGACGAGGCGATGGAAGAGGGGTATGGAAGTGGAGCGATTATGAATGATGCGTGAGAAGAGGCGTTATATACTGTTCGAGGTGATAAGCGAGGTAAAGGTGGATAAGCGCAGGCTGCAAAACGCTATATGGGATTCCTTTTATTCGCTATACGGTGATACAGGCGCAAGCAGGAGCAGGTTATGGCTGGTATGCTACGATTCTGGTATCGGACTCCTTAAATGCTCACATAGAATGGTTGAGGAAGTGAGAGCGGCATTAGCCTGTATACACTCGATTAACGGTATGCGAGTAGCTATCAGAGTGATTCGCGTCTCAGGTACAATAAGAGGAGCATTGAAGGGCTATTCTGGAGTACTGCCACGCAACATCTCCAGATAAAAGGACAGGTCCTTTCTTGTTACTATACCTATGAGCTCGCCACCCGCACCTTCAATAACAGCAAGTATGCCCTTTCTGTCACGTAACATCCGCTTCAACGCCTCAGATGCCGGTGCGTCTCCCGGTAGAGCATCAACCGGATCATACTGGATCATCACATCCGAAACACGCATCACATCTCGCTGTAAAATGGGTATCTTCTTCACACTCTCCAGTGTGATGAAACCTCTCAAGTTGCCATTTGCATCAACAACCGCATATTCGGTGGTCTTATTCACAAGCATTGCATTCACCAGCTCTGTGAGTGTTATATTCTCCGGCACGGTCGTACCTTCGGTCCTCATCACGTTCCTTACCTTTACACCATCGAGTAAGGCGAAAGTGGCTGTCGCCCGCTCCTCCTCCGCAGCAGCCATGAACAGGAATATAGCCAGTAGAGGCAGCCAGAAGTTCATTTCCCATCTGCCGGTCAGGATAAACGAGAAAGGGTCACGTGTGAAGCCCAGTATGACAAGTATAAACGCAAATATCTTGCCTATCAGCGCTGCACGTCTCGTTGCCTTTAAAAACGACATCCGGCTCGCGAGGAGTGCTCTCAATATACGACCACCATCCATCGGAAACGCCGGTAATAAGTTGAACGCCGCGAGCATGACATTAAAAATTCCTATGGTCATCACGAGTATCGCGATCGGGCGGTATATTGACAGGGTTCTCAGCGCCATGTAGACTGACAATAGCAGACCACCCAGAGCTAAACTCATTAAAGGACCCGCAATTGCTATTCGCCACTCCTTCGCAGGGTTACGTGGTATATCCTCCATCATCGCCAGCCCGCCGAAGAAGAAGAGTGTGATGCTATGTATCTTCGTCCCGAACCGCATTGCCACTATTGAATGCGCCAGCTCGTGCAGCAACAGTGTGAAGAAGAATAGAATAGCGGCGATAAAAGATAGCGAATAGCGCACGAGCGGACTCAATTCCAGACCACCGAGTCCAAGTGGAATTCGAGTCTGAGCTGGCTCCCAGCTGGCAAAGGTGAAGATGATCGCGAAGAATATGAAGAGGAATGTGAAATGCAGCCTTATAGGAATACCAAAAAATTTACCCACCTGAATGGACGTTTGCATCTTTTCTATCCCTGAGTGTCTATTTATATATACTCCTCATTCTTAAAATACTATTATGGAGATGGAATTATCCTCACTATACGGACAGGACATATACACGGATAGGGGTGTATACGTGGGTAAGATAGAGGATGTGAATGTAGACATAAAAAATAGGCGGATAGCAGGGCTGGTAGTGAAGAATATAAACCCCAGTGCGTTTGATGTGGGTAATCGGAAAGGCATCATCATTCCGTATCGGTGGGTACTGGCGATCGGGGATATAGTGCTGATAAAGCATGTGAAGCAGCGAGGCGGCAAGAAGGGTAAGGAGAGCGGTGAAGAATCGGGTGAGAAGGCATAGTTATTGATGAAGCCCGGTAACCAGAAGTGGTACGATAAAGAGCAGGAGCTATACGCAGGAATAAGAGCAAATGCACCTTTAATCGTGCGTGCAGATGGCAGGAACTTCAAACGTGTATTACGCAGGCATGGGTTCCAGAAACCGTACGATGAAGACTTTGCACGGGGCATGGTGAATGCTACGGAACTTCTCTTTGAAAAGAGTGGATTTAACCCCGTTCTTGGATATGTATTCTCAGATGAAATAAGTCTTTATTTCAGGTCTGTACCATTCAGGGGCAGGGTGGAGAAGCTCGATTCTATAATCGCCAGTTTCATCGCCAGTGCTCTCACTATCGTTCTGGATTTCAAAGAACCCATTGCGTTTGACGCACGTGTAATCCCTGTCTGTGGTGCGGAAGAGGTGATAGCGTATCTGGCACAGAGGCAGGCGGAAGCGTGGCGTAATCACATCAATGCTTATGGCTATTACGGGCTGATAGAGCGTGGATTGAGTGCAAGTGATGCGGAGAAGCGGTTGAGGGGCATGAAAGCGGAAGAAGTGCATGAACTGCTATTTCGGATGGGTATAAATCTGAATGATACGCCGGCATGGCAGAGGCGGGGTGTAATGGTCGTCAGGCAGGCATACGAGAAGGAGGG
>JAODGV010000109.1:0-3401 GCA_025464425.1 Methanosarcinales archaeon
TATACTGATACTGGCGGAAGCACGAATGGATGATGCACTCAATGGTCATGAGTACGAAGTGCTGGCTCGGTTCAGGGGTGAAGCACTTGAAGGACTGGATTATGAACCGCTGTTCGAGTATGCGAATATAACCGGTGGCGCAGCACATAAAGTGTTAACCGCCGATTTTGTCAGCATGGATGAGGGTACCGGCATCGTTCACATAGCACCCGCATTTGGAGAAGTGGACTATGAAATCTGCCGTAAGAAGAATATGGGCTTTACACAGCCTGTGGATAGCAAGGGACGATTCACAGACGAGGTACCGCCACTGAGTGGCATATTCGTGAAGGACGCGGATAAGCTTATAATAGAATGGCTGAAAGAGCGGGGCATTCTCTTCCGTGAGGCGAGATACCTCCATTCTTACCCGTTCTGCTGGCGTTGTGGCTCGCCACTCCTGTATTATGCGCGAGAATCGTGGTTTATCGCGATGAAGTCACTGCGTGATAGCCTGATTGCGAATAACGAGAAGATAAACTGGTATCCGGGCAATCTGAAATACGGGCGATTTGGTAACTTCTTAGAGAATATAGAGGATTGGGCACTGAGTAGAGAGCGGTTCTGGGGCACGCCACTGAACATATGGGTCTGCAATTCCTGTGGTGCGGAGTACTGTGTGGGCAGTATGGAGGAGTTGAGAGAGCGGGCTGTGTCTGGTGTGCCTGAGGATCTCCACCGCCCGTACATAGACCGAGTAGTACTGAGGTGTGAGAATTGCGGTGGTGAGATGAGACGAGTGAAGGAGGTCATAGATTGCTGGTATGACTCCGGTTCTGCACCGTTTGCACAATGGCACTATCCATTTGAGAATAGAGAGGAGTTCAGGCGTAATTTCCCCGCGGATTTCATCACCGAAGCGGTGGATCAGACCAGGGGATGGTTCTATTCGCTACTCGCGGTCTCAACGGCGATATTTAATGAGCCACCATATCTGAATGTGCTCTCTCTCGGGCATATCCTGGATGAGAATGGTGTGAAGATGAGCAAGAGCAGGGGTAACGTGGTTGACATAAACATGATATTCAACAATGAGGGTGCAGACGCACTGAGATGGTATCTCTTCACCGCGGGTCCACCACATGACGACATCAGGTTCTCCGAGCGTGAAACAGCGAAGAGCAAGAAGTTCATGAATACGCTCTGGAACTCCTATTTCTTCTTCATCACATATGCCATAATAGATCAGTTCAGTCCAAAGAAGCGTGAAGAAGCTATACCGGTTGATGACCGCAATTTTATAGACCGGTGGATCATATCGAGGTTGAATACCGTGATGGGTGAAGTGATAGAAGCGATAGAAAGGTTTGAGGTACACGTTGCCGCACGTAAGCTGGAAGAGTTCGTGGTTAATGATCTCAGTAACTGGTACATAAGGCGTTCGAGGCGCCGGTTCTGGATACCGGAGGAGAATTTTGATAAGGAATGCGCGTATCAAACCCTGTATGAAGTACTGGTGACCCTGTGCAAGTTGCTCGCTCCTTTCATACCGTTCATCACCGA
Source organism: Methanosarcinales archaeon (assembly GCA_025464425.1). GTDB lineage: Archaea > Halobacteriota > Syntropharchaeia > Alkanophagales > Methanospirareceae > G60ANME1. Next base: position 1,543 of record JAODGV010000109.1, read on the forward strand.
GCATATCTACCAGAACCTTGTACGTGATAAAGAGCAGCCGGATAGCGTGCATCTATGTGATTATCCCACGCCCGTGGAGTCGCATATAGATACCGAACTGGAGGATGCCATGTTCATGGTCGTCAAGCTTGTGGAAGCGGGCAGACGAGCGAGGTCAGATGCTGGTATAAAGATAAGACAGCCTTTAAGAGAGGTCGTGATCACCAGCCGTGATGCAGCTGAGCTGGCGAAGGTGCGTGACCTCACAGGTATATTGAAGGATGAATTGAATGTACGGGAAGTGCGATTGGGTGCAGATGCGCCTGCAGCAGCGGATTTAACTTCAACTTATACGCATGTGGAAGTTGATGATACGTTAAATCTCTTCCTGAACACACGGCTGGATAAAGAACTGAGAGCAGAAGGGCTGGTCCGGGATATAGTAAGGCGGGTGCAGGGTATGCGTAAAGACCTCGACCTGGACTATACAGCGGAGATAAGAATCATGTACGAAGGCGATGATGAGGTGGAGGAAGCGATGGAGGTTTTCCGGGATTATATCTGTGCGGAAACGCTTGCTGTGGAACTGAAGCGAGGTAAAGGCGAGCAGATGTATGGTAAGAGCTGGAAGATAGGCGCTAAGGAGGTTTATATAGCAATAGAGCCGCTAAAATAGCTCATCTCAGGTCTATTATCTCCGATAGCTCAGGTCCTGTTGAGATGAGTTTGACTGCAACACCTGTGTCATGTTCCACCATCGCCACGAAATCCTTGACCTTGGGACTCAGCTCTTCATAAGTGGTTGCACCCCTGCACGAATGATCTAACTTATCCACACCGCTCAATGCGATCATCGTTGCACCATTGATCATAGCGGAATAAGCAGCCATCTTGCCATCCCAGGTACCTATTCGTCTTTTTCGTCCTGTAACAGTGCCATATTCCACGATATCGAGCTTCTCTGCTTCTTGATCCTCTATCTGGGTGTTAAAAGGACCTTCTCCCACTCGCGTGGGGAATGCTTTGAATACAACCACAACGTCATCCACACGTGTGGGACCAATACCGACATCCGCAGCTATCTGTGATGCTGTTGTATCTTTGGATGTGACAAACGGATAAGTGCCATATAGAAGAGATATGCCGAAACCCTGAGTACCTTCTACCAGTACAATATCGCCCTGATCCAGAGTCCGATTTATCTCAAGAGGTACGTCACACAGGAACTCTTTAAGCTCTTCCCGGTCCTTAGCCTGCTTGGCTTTACGTAATGCGCGATCGGCATTTGCAGGTCCACAGCCCGTGCCCGTAGTACCTATCTTATACCTCAGCTCGGAATCTTTACGGTCTTCTTCTATATGCCTGTCCTCTATTATCGCGCATCTCCAGTCTATGCCCACTCGCCCCTTGAGTCCGAAAGATTGCACCTCATGCAGTAGCACCGCGGGATCAACCAGAACACCCGCACCGATCAATAGCCGCGCTGGCTCATACACGATACCCGAAGGTACCATCCGCAGGGCATATTCCTTATCGCCCACCACAACCGTATGTCCTGCATTGGGTCCCACACCGCCACGAGCAACCACTCTGGGCTTATCATGGCTCGCTAAGTACGCAACAATCTTACCTTTACCCTCATCACCAAAAAATCCACCCACCACTATTATTGACGGCATGTATATCAATTTGACATTGGATAAGAAAAGTTTATAGGAATGGATGGTGTACCATAAATTATGGTGGAGAAGGCGATAATAAGTTACCAGTTCAGCGAGCGAATAAAGTCTGAGTTGATCATCGGGTCAAAGATGCTTGAGGCTTTAGAAACGCTCGAATCGTGTGAACTGGCGGGTGCGAAGAGGGCGATGCATGCGTTC
>JAODGV010000109.1:3406-3886 GCA_025464425.1 Methanosarcinales archaeon
TCCGGGCAACGGGTCAGCCTGAGTTTGCAATGGTGGAGGAGATGTTGAACGAAGCGAAGCGGAAGGTGGAGGAATCAGATTATCAGGAGGCGCATGCCAGCTTCGGAAAGGCGGTCTCTCATGCCACCACCGCATGCGACAGGACAATGCGGATTCTTATGGATAAGGGCTTGCTGTAATGTATAATAATGGAGTCGGAGCGGGATATATGGATTTTTCCCGCATGACGTGATCGTCCGTCCGGGCAGGCATGGAGATAGATTATGTCAGGTTGACTGTGGCGTGAAATGGAATATAAAATTGCCGTGATTGGTGGAGATGGAATAGGACCGGAAGTGGTAGCAGAGGGCATGAAGGTACTGGACGCGGTATCAGAGCTATATAATTTCGAACTCCGCTGGATTGAGTATCCACATGGTGGTGAGCATTATCTCAGGACGGGCGAGTTGATGAGCGAAGAGACACTGAAGGATATAGAAC
>JAODGV010000010.1 GCA_025464425.1 Methanosarcinales archaeon
GCTGGTGGCGGTAGTGAGATGCAGCGGCGCTCTGGAAGCCATAAGAGATGAGCTGGCGGCATTCATGCGTGACCGTGCAGAGCCTTTGCTGAAACGAGGAGCACCCGCGGGCTGCGGCGCTATAATAGAGCATTGTAGTGTGTCTGACGATACATTAGAGCTGGAGATACGTTCCGACCGGTTCGTGCGTGCACATGATGCCCTTCTCAGATTGAAGAACGGACTGAGCAGGTTACTCGCACGTCACCGGATCGGGATAAGGGCTATAGAAATAAAGAGCTATGAAGTCTCACTTGAGTGGGATACGAGCATCAAATTGAAGCGATTGCCATTTGTTCGCACACTGAAGCATGAAGATGGGCGGCTGACTCTCGTGCTCGATGTAGATTATGCCGCACTTGAACGGCGGATACCGGACAGGCTGTTGAAGCTGCTGGAGGACAAGAGGGAAGCGGCGAGCTGGAAGGGCAAGAGTGAGCACTGGGAACTGCTATTCGAGAGCGAGCACAGGCAATGGAAGTTTGATAAAGACCCGACGGAAGAGATGGTCAAACGTGGCTGGATAGTGCACGCTGCGGGACGTGGTCAGTGGATTTACGGACCACAGCCAACAAGGATTTTCAGAGCATTCGAACAGATATTGATAGAGGAGGTGTTGAGACCCTTAGGGTATGTGGAGATGATCTTCCCGAAATTCGTGCCATGGGCTGTATGGAAACGTTCAGGGCATGCAAAAGGCATCTATCCCGAGGTGTATTACGTCTGCACGCCGAAGACACGAGACCCTGAATACTGGGAGGATGTGATGGATTATTACAAAATCACGAATGAAGTGCCACTCGATATGATAAAAGAGCGAATAGAGCCGGTAGGTGGGATGTGCTATGCCCAGTGTCCACCGTTCTGGGTATTCATCCAGGGCAGGACCATCCCTGATGATATATTACCGATAAAGGTCTTCGACCGGTCTGGCACTTCACACAGGTATGAAAGTGGCGGGCTGCATGGTATAGAACGGCTGGATGAATTCCATCGTGTGGAAATCGTATGGATTGGCACGAAGGAGCAGGTGATAAGCCATGCGGAGGAGTTACGTATGCGATACCGCCGTATATTCGATGAGATACTGGATATAGAATGGCGTGAGGCATGGGTTACGCCATGGTTCATGGCACAGGAAGGTCGGGCAGGTCTCGCGGAATTGAAGGAGGTGGGCACTGTGGATTTTGAGGCTATTCTGCCTTACAGTGGTAAATGGCTGGAATTCCAGAATGTGAGTATAAACGGTGATAAATACCCAAAAGGGTTCAGTGTGAAGTTGCAGAGTGGTAAGGAACTCTGGTCTGGCTGTTCGGGTGTGGGTCTGGAGCGCTGGGCTGCGGTACTGCTTGCGCAGAAGGGGCTGGAACCCGGTGGGTGGTCAGATGCACTCAGGCGGTATACAGGTGACCGGCTGCCGGAAGTGTTCAGGTTCCTGTGATGCAAGGGGTAAGGGTAGTAACAACGAAGAAGGAATTACATGGATGATAAAATAGAGGACCGATACGGTAGGGAGATGCGGAGGAGGTATGAAGACCTGTATGTTGAAGTCATCAGTGGACGGATGCACGCGCGAATAGAGTATAGAAGGCGACTGTTCAATCGAATCCGTGAGATATGCAATGGCATGGGTGTGACAATGGGCTTATGTATGGAATTTGAAGCGGTAAACGGTCAATACCGGGGTTTAAATCGTGAATTCATGTTCAGGCGTGCAGGTGCGTGGAAATTACGTGATTATAAGAGATGGAGCATGATGGTGGGAGGTCTGCACAGATGGTTGAGATAACACCGATGATGCAGCAGTATTATAAAATAAAGGAGAAGTATCGTGATGCGATACTACTGTTCCGTGTGGGTGATTTCTACGAGACGTTTGGTGAGGATGCGAAGGTGGCATCTCGTGAGCTAAACATCGCATTGACTGCTACGGGACGCGGTAAGGGTGCCGCAAGACGTATACCCATGGCTGGAGTACCCCACCATTCGGTCATGCCGTACATACAGCAATTGATAAGGAAGGGCTATAAGGTGGCTATATGCGAACAGATAGAGGAACGTGATAAGCGAGGGATAGAGCGGCGAGAGGTTGTGCGGCTCATCACACCGGGCACCGTCATTGAGGATTCCCTGCTGGAGGAACGTGCCTCTAACTACCTCATGTGTGTGAATCGCATGAACGGTAAGGCTGGCATTGCTATGATTGATATATCCACCGGCGAGTTCTGGCTGACGGAGCTGGAGGATGATAAGCAGTCGCTGGAGAGCGAGATAGAGCGAGTGAAGCCTGCGGAGATCGTGATACCCGAATCACTGGACTGGACACCTGAAGTGGCATGTGCAATATCACGGTACGATGATTATTACTTCGATTATAAGAACGCATATACCACATTGATAAACCATTTTGGTGTTATATCACTTGATGGTTTCGGGTGCGGTGGTTTAAAAGCCGGTATTTCGGCAGCAGGAGCGGTTATATCATACTTAGAGGATACACAGAAGCGCATTCTACCGCATATAAAGCCGCCGAAGACATTATTCCTCACCGATTACATGGTTCTGGATAGCGTAACGGTGCGTAACCTGGAGATATTCGCGAATATACGGGATGGTACACAACGGGGCACACTCATCAGTGTACTCGATAAGACACTTACGGGTATGGGCTCGCGACTGCTGAAGAAGAGTCTGCAGTATCCACTCATGGATGTGAATGCGATAAGGAGCAGACAGGAGGCGATAACAGAGTTCGTTGATGACATCCTGCTCCGTGAGTCTCTGAAGGAGGTTCTCACCGATATGTATGATATTGAGCGGATAATAAGTCGTGTGGCGTATGGCAATGCGAAAGTCAGGGATTTGATACTGCTGCGAAAGTCTCTCGTGTGCATAAACACGATTTGCGATCTGTTGAAGGGCTGTCACTCACATAAGATAAGAAGTATCATGAAGGGGTTGAAGACGATGGACTTCTCAGACATTGTAGACCTGATAGAGCGAGGTATAATGGAGGAGCCGGAAGGGGGCATAATAAGAGAAGGATTCAATGCGGAACTGGACGAATTACGCAGGATAAAGCACGAGGGCAGGCGATGGCTGGCTGATTTCGAGGAGCGTGAGAAACTTCGCACAGGCATAAAATCGCTAAAAGTGGGCTATAATAAGGTATTCGGGTATTACATCGAGGTGAGGAAGTCATGGATAGATAAAGTGCCGGAGTCATACATAAGGAAACAGACACTGACGGAAGCGGAACGATACATAACAGAGGAGTTGAAGGAGTATGAGGCGAAGGCATTGAGTGCGGAAGAGCGGATAAAGGAGCTGGAATACGAGCTGTTCGAGCAGATAAGGGAGCGTATTGCGAGACGGAGCAAGGATATACAGGAAATAGCGAATTTGATTGCCGAGCTGGATATGCTGCTCGCGCTTGCTGATGCTGCGGTTGAGAACCAGTATTGCCGTCCTGAGGTGGTGGAAGGCACGGAACTGCACATAAAAGGTGGCAGACATCCGGTGGTGGAGCGTGAGGTGAAAGAAGGATTTGTGCCGAATGATGTTCATTTCGATGCCGATACGCGATTGATGATCATTACGGGACCTAATATGAGTGGAAAGAGCACGTTCATGCGTCAGGTTGCGCTGATCACGTTGATGGCGCAGATAGGTTCTTTTGTACCCGCACGAGAAGCGAGGATAGGTGTTGTTGACCGTATTTTTACGCGCGTGGGTGCGTATGACGACCTTTCCATGGGGCAGAGCTCGTTCATGGTTGAGATGAGTGAGACTGCAAATATATTGAACAATGCGACCGAACGGAGTCTGGTGATACTTGATGAGATTGGTAGGGGCACGAGCACGCTGGACGGCGTCAGCATAGCATGGTCCGTAGCCGAATACGTCATTCAACGAATAAGAGCGAAGACGATGTTCGCAACGC